>JANWYM010000279.1 GCA_025055355.1 Abditibacteriales bacterium | reverse complement strand
CGTGTCCGTTGGACGGTAATGCCGCCGTCACGCAAACTGCGCAAAGCGATAGCGCAGACATCAGGACCGCGCGACGTCCATGCCCCACCCATCTTTGAGACTGCAGAGGACATCCCCGGCGCGGCGATGGTGGGCTGGTTCAAGCCGCGTTGTCTCGTCGCGCAGTCGTTCGTGAAAGCCGCGAACGTCGCCGAGTTACGCGTCGCGCTGCGGCACGAACTCGCGCACGCGGCGCGACGCGACAACCTCGTTCGCGTCGTGGTCAAACTCTGTCACAAACTCCTCTTCTTCTTCCCCCCAGCCCGGTGGCTGTGCCGCGAGTGGGAAAAATGCGTCGAGTTCGCCTGCGACGATGCCGCCGTGCAAACGCCGCGAGATGCGCTGCACCTTGCGTCGGCGCTGGTGAAAGCCTGCCGTTTTTCCGCGCGTGCCACGCAAGGGATGTCACTGATCGGCGATTGGTCTACCCTCGAACAGCGCGTGCAACGGCTCCTTGGGGGACAGGCGAAATCCGCACCCTCTCAGCCGCAATTCGGACTACCTCTGCTTGTCTTCGCGGCTGGTTCGTTCATTGTCCTCGCGGGGGCAGTTGCCGCTTCGTTTGACCTCTCACTCCACTGCGCTGTTGAAACGCTCGTCCGTTTAGTGGGAATGGGCTGGCAGGGACGCCCGCTCCTACTTTATCCGCACGCGTCGTGACCCAAGGTTTTCGTTAGCCTCAAAAACCGCTGGTCTATACGCAGGAACGCAAGGGTGACGCGATTACCGCTATGGCTTTCCCTCTCCCCCAACCCCTCCCCAATGAAGATGCCCGCCATGGTGTACGCACAGGAAATTTTTCTTGCTACTATTGCCCTCGTAGCAACGCGCGTTAGAATAGAGAGCGGTCACGAAACATAACTTGTCAGGTCTCCCCGTAGCGCAGGCTGCCAGCCTGCATCCCATCTCGTCCGGCGGACGAGTATAGCGGCGCGGTCACAGCCCCGCGTCCATCGGGGGAGAAAGGATTGTTATCATCCCTCGCAAGTCAGGAGGCGTGGAGTGTTTCTCTCTTGGCGCACAACGCGACGAGGGCAGACGTTCGCCGTCCTCGTAGCTCTGAGTTGCTTGCTCAGTGGGGTGACGGCGGCGTGGCATACATGTGCTCCCCTCGCCCTGACAGCGGACGCTGCGGTGAGCGCGGTGCTGTCTCAGGACAGCCCCGATGCCCTTTCGCACCTCGCGCTCTGCCCCGCTTGTCAGTGGCAAACGGCGTCCTTGCAGGGGAACGCGCCAGCGTCGCCCCTGCTGCCCCTGAGCGATGCATGCCTCATTCCCCTTCACGCATGCATCTTCTCCCCTCAGATAACCCCTTTCACGCCGCGCGCTCCTCCAGTCGTTTAATCCCCTTCCACAGCGACCTTCCTTTCTCCGTTCTGCGTAGGAAGTTGGACTTGATACGGAGGTGACCTACCGTGTCAGCGACCGTGCTGCTTATTGAAGAGCACGCGCCGCTGCGCCTTCTGTATCAGCAGACTCTGGAGGACGAAGGCTACCACGTCATTGCCGTCGGCAACTGCGCAGAGGCGCTGGAGATGATCCATACCGTATCCCCAGATGTCATCGTGCTGGAACCTGTCGTCAATGACCCTTTGAGGGAAGCATGGTCACTGTTGGTGCAGGTGACCAATTTCCCGCCGGTCATCTGGAACACCGGTCGCTTCGATTACCACGACAAAGCCCGGGACGCCGACGTGGATTTTGTGCTGAAGTCCTCCGACGTAGGCGAACTCTGCCAGAAGGTGCGGCAGGTGCTGGAGCAAGAGCGCTGTTCTTTCTTTACGTTCGTGTAGAGCCACCTGTGAGAAGGCATCAGATTTTTCTCTCGGGCTGACTCTCATCAAAAGTTACGCAGTTACCATCCCTTACCCCCTCCCCCAACCCCTCCAGCCAGGGGAGGGGAGTCATAGGAGCGGCTCGCGTAGACTTCTCGCTCTCAACGTCAAGGCTTTTTGATCGCGTAAGCCACTCAATGCACTCTCCTCCCCTCGTGGGAGGGGTTGGGGGAGGGGAAAGAGGGTGTAGGTAACTGCGTCACGATTGTGCCTCATTTTTTAGAGCCTATCCGAAAATCTACCGCATGCCTTCCCGACCTGTCGAGAGGAACGAAAAGCATCCCCAGCTGGTTCGGGTGTCCGCGTCGCGGAGGCAGGGCTTCCAGTCCCTGCTTCGGATAGGCTCTTAAGTAAAAAGAAATGAGAGGATGTATCATGAAAAAGCACAGTGGCTTTACTCTGATTGAACTGCTTGTCGTCATCGCCATCATCGCGCTGCTGGCGGCGATTCTCATGCCCGTTTTCGCCCGCGCGCGGGAGAAGGCGCGGCAAGCGTCCAGCCAGTCGAACCTCAAACAGTTGGGACTGGCGGTGCGGATGTATGCCGAGGATTACGACGGATGGATGCCCCGACATGCCTACGGCAACACAGCGCGGGGGCTGCCTGGCGACTACCAATGGCCACATGTTCTCCATCCCTACGTGAAGAACTGGCAAGTGTATGTGTG
Source organism: Abditibacteriales bacterium (assembly GCA_025055355.1). Classification (GTDB taxonomy): domain Bacteria; phylum Armatimonadota; class Abditibacteriia; order Abditibacteriales; family JANWYM01; genus JANWYM01. The sequence continues at coordinate 3,341 of JANWYM010000279.1, read as the reverse complement.
CCCGAACGCATCTCATTTAAATGGCATTGCCCGATTCAACGGCGTTGACTGGGGTACCTATCAGAACCATCCCGCCTTCCCCCGCGACGGACGTTACATCGGCTACACCATCAACCATGCCTATCACTTTCACTCGAACGACCCCGCTGTCGGCTGGCATCCGATTGCCAAACATGAGGCAGGGATTGAAGACTTCGCGGGCACCATTCTTCTCCACGACTGGACGGGCGCGCCCTCGATGGGATGGGCAACCCCGCGCGTCGACGGCAGCCGTCCTGGATGGGCTCCTCCCGTCCAGCCCGACGACCCGAGTTGGCTGACCACCCTCCATCCCCTGACGGGTGTGCAGGCGGCGCGGCATGTGGGCGGCATCAACGCTCTCTTCTGCGACGGGCACGTGAAATGGCTGCGCCCCGAAGCCGCTTATGAACGGCGACGCCGCAGCCGCGATGGAGAACTGGTGGCGTGGCGTTACACGATTCATTTGGATTGAGGCATCGCTCATGCCTCGCGGACATTCCACGCCGGGAGGGCGAGGCTCCCGCCAAGCCGCACCGATGGCTCCGCTGGAGCGTCGCCCCGTAGGGAACGGTTACTTTCAGAAGGAGGTCAAACCCGTTGCTAAAATCCGAAGTGGTGACCAGTTGGCTGTTCGCCATCAGCAACGCTTTGCTGTTGCCGGTGATAGTCATCCTGCTGTTGTTGCTTGGTTGGTCTATCGTCTTGCTGGGCGAGTTTGTGGGCGGAGCGATGCGACGACGCAGCCGACGATGGCTGGTGCAGTCCGCTCTCGACGAGTGGCAGCAAAACGGTGCAGTCCCCATTGAAACTTTTTTGGCTGCCCTTGAAGTGCGCGTCATGAAGCGCCTGGAAAGTGCGCAGTTGATTTTGCGGCTCGGCCCGATCTTCGGTCTCGTTGGCACTCTCATCCCGCTCGGACCCGCCCTGCAAAGCCTGGCGCGAGGCGAAATGGTCGCGTTGGTCAATGACATCCGCATCGCGTTCGCCACCACCGTCGTCGGGCTGATTGCCAGTGCCATCGCTTTCGTGGTCTTGACCGTGCAAAGGCGATGGTATGCTCAGGACTTGACCGAAGTGGAACGCCTTCTTCGGTCAACGGAGGTAGGTGAGCGACATGAAATGGGCGTCTTGTGAGCGCAAGTTCCGCTTCTTGACCGACTCTGATGACCCCTTGGCGTTTGCCGCCAACTTGCTGGACTTGGCTTTGGTGTTCATCGTATCGCTGGTGGCGATTGTCGCCGTCTCCCTACGCCTGCCGGAGTTGCTCAACCCGCAAGTTGACATCGCCATCATCCGCAACTTTGACCCGCAGCGGATGGAAATCGTCGTGCGACGCGGCAAGGAAATCAAAGCCTACAAAGCAGCAGGATTGGCTAAAGGCAAAGCGGCACAGCGGCTGGGCGTTGCCTACAGACTGGAGGATGGAACGACTGTGTATGTGCCTGACCCCCCTACACCGCAGGGGACGGAGCAAAATCAGAAGGGAGGAACCGATAAACGATGAGCAAAAAGCGCGTTCTTTTGACCGTTGCCGCCCTTGCCCTTGGGGTGCAACACTGCCGCGCCTTGGGGTTTGAAGAACCGGACGAACCCCAGTCCTTGCCCGTCGCTTTGGTCGGGTTGCTGGACTGGCAGACGCTCTCCTTGCGCCGCGCGATGAAGGTCTCGCCCTGGCGGGCGGACCTGCTCGACCCGACGCAGCCGACCGCATTGAGCCACTACAAATGCGTGCTGATTGAGCGCGGTATCTTCCGGTCAATAAACGCGTGGCGCGAACATTTCGCGCGGGCGCAGGGACAAGGGACGAAGTTCATCGCCCTCATCCCCAACGCCCCACCGAGCATCGCCGGCCTTCCGTTGGACAAAGCCGACGAATTCTTGCACGGCTACTTCAGCCAACCCAGCGTCGAAAACATGCGGCGCTTCCTCCACTACGCGGCAGTGAAATGGGCGGGCGCAGCGGGTGAGGTTTCGCCGCCCGTGCGCGCGCCCGAAAACGCCCTCTACCATCCCGACGCGCCTGACCTTTTTGCTGACTTATCCAGTTACGTTCAGTGGCGCCCGCAGGACGGAAGTAAACCGGACGTCGCTCTGATGTTCACGGAAGCGTCCTACTTCTCGGGCAACATGGAGGTCGTGGATGAACTCATCCGCCGCTTAGAACGGCAAGCCAACGTCATCGCCACTTACGGCAGGTTACCCGAGGGGTTCCGCCCCGATGCCATCATCACCCTGCAACCGCACGGGAACGTCCGCCGGTGGCTCGGAGAGATCTCAGCGCCCGTCTTGCAAGGCGTGCAACTCATGGACATGAACGTGGATGAATGGGAGAGCGGCGCCGGCATCCGGGGCGGTGTGACGATGGCGATTTGGATGTTGCAGCCCGAATTGCAAGGGCACATTGAACCCATCGTCGTTGCTTACCGCGAGCGGACGCCCGACGGCTTTACGATGAAACCCATCCCCGACCGCCTCGCCAAACTGGCGCAGAGGGCTTTGGCGTGGGCGCGCCTGAAGCGCAAACCCAACCGCGAAAAACGCATCGCCGTGATTCACTACGCGATGGGGGCTGCTTACTTAGATGTGCCAAAAAGCCTGTGGAGGTTACTGACCGCGTTGCAAGAGCGCGGCTACTCCGTTGAGTTGCCAGACAGCGAAAGCCACCTGCTCGAAATGCTTCAGGCGGCGCGCTTCCCTGAAAACCTCACCGACGCTCGCACGCTCTCGGAAGTTGCCCGCTCGCCGCACTTCATCGGGATTGAGGCGGATGACTATCAACGCTGGTTTGCCGCGTTGCCTGAAAAGGTGAAGGCACAAGTCGTCCAGTGGTGGGGTGCACCGCCCGGCAAGTTAATGGTTCACGAGGGTAAGATTTGGCTGCCCTGCGTGTCGCTGGGGACTATTGCCATCGTCCCCCTCCCGCCGCGCGCCGACCCGAACCGGGAAGACGCCCTCTATCACAGCCTCGATGTCCCACCAACGCATCTTTACCTCGCTTTCTACTGGTGGCTCAAAAACGGTTGGCAATCCGACGCCTTGGTTCACCTCGGCACGCACGGGACCTTGGAGTTCACCCCCTACAAGCAGGCAGGTTTAGCGGCGACCGATTTCCCTGACTTGCTCCTCTTTGACTTACCCAACGTCTATCCCTACATTGTCAACAACCCCATTGAAGCCATCACGGCAAGGCGGCGCGGCTACGCCGTGACCACCTCTCACGATATCCCGCCCATCCGCCGAACGAAACTGACGCCTCCCTTGCAGCGCATAGCGAAACTGCTCGAAGGCTACGAGCAGGCGGAAACGGAAGCCCTCAAAGC
>JANWYM010000278.1 GCA_025055355.1 Abditibacteriales bacterium | reverse complement strand
ATTCCTGATGTCCCCGACGGTGAGTTTGCTGTTATAGTGAACAGCAGAACCGAGACCTTCCGCCGACGCAAAGTCGGCAGGGTGCGGCGCAGTGTGAGTAGGTGAACCGGAAGGATGGCGTCAAGTGCAAGACGGGCATGGGTTCTGGAGCGATGCGCTGGGACAGCGGCTGCTGGCGGCTCTATCGGCGCAGGATTTAGCGGCGCGGTGGGGGATGGAGGAATCAGACAACAATGGCAGCGCTCCGCCCTCGGTCGCACGCCTGCGAGGCGAGTTGTTGTCATGGGCGCGTGCTGACGCCGAGGTGCAGCGCTGGCTGATGTCCGTATGGCGCGAGATGCACGCCGATGTGGTGAACGTCGTCAGACAGGCGGACATCGAAGACCTCGCTGCCCAGTATGACCGCTTGCTTGCGCAGTTTGACCCGGAGGACATTTTGTTGGCGCTGATTAGCGATGAACACGACAACGGCTGGGAGTTAGCGGACTGGTTCATCGGCAGTGTGCGCTCCGACGCTCAACGCCGGCGGCTGCAGAAAATTATGCGGCGTTGGCGCGAACCCGACCGCGCAGCACATTCGCGCCGCGTGCGGGTGGTCATCTTCGGCGGGCATCCCCGCGACGAAAGCAAGATGACGCGGCGGCTGTTTGAGCGGAGCGCTGTTGAAGTCATTTGGAAGATTTGCGACAAGAAGCAGCGGTTTGAGGTGCTGGATGACGCCTTGCGCCACGCGGACGCGGTGCTTATCGTGACGAGCCAAGTGAGTCACACCTTGATGGAAGGGGTCAAGCGCTGTGCTAACCTGTATCGCGTCCCATGGCGCTGCATCCACAAAGCGACGGACAACCAGTTGAAAGCGGCGTTGCGGGAGTTGTTCCCCGACGTGGCGCAAAGCCTCCCCCCAAAGTAGACCGCGACGGCGTCGCGGAGTCGTCTTTCAGAGATGCCTCTACGATTCTCCCTCGAAAATAGCCACCCCCACGGGACGGCGACGCTCCGGGAGGGCGAGGCTCCTGCCGAGCCATCGGCTCCGCCGGAGCGTCGCCCTACCGGTCGGTGATTTTCCTGCGGCGTGATGCGTCAACGACGCAAGAAGGATGCTCTTGACAACGCTGCCCTCGGATGCTATCCTGAAGTTAGGATTCCTAACTAAATGGAATCCAGACTCTAAAACCTTCGAGGAGGGAAATGCGATGTCACAAACTGAGGGTATTGTGGGTTATGCCTACGGCAGCGCGGAGTTAGGTGCGTCGCCGGTCACGTTGGAGGATTTGAGTCTGCTCAAGCAGACGGTGTTGTTTACAGAAGAGGATGAGAAGTACCTCCGCTTGGCAGGGGAGGTGCTGGCGGACCAGGTGGACGCCGTGTTGGATTTGTGGTATGGGTTCGTCGGTTCGCATCCGCATCTGGTCTATTACTTCACGGGCGCGGACGGGCAACCCATCGGAGAGTATCTGCAAGCGGTGCGCGCGCGGTTCGGGCAGTGGATCCTCGATACCTGCCGCCGCCCGTATGACCAGGACTGGCTCAACTACCAGCACGAAATCGGCTTGCGGCATCATCGCACGAAGAAGAACCAGACAGACAACGTCGCCTCCGTGCCGCACATCCCGTTGCGCTACATGATTGCGTTCATCTACCCCATCACGGCGACCATCAAGGAGTTTCTGGGCAAGAAGGGACACAGCGCGGAAGAAGTGGATAAGATGTGGCACGCCTGGTTCAAGTCGGTGGTGCTGCAGGTCATCTTGTGGAGTTATCCCTACGCGAAGGAAGGGGACTTTTAGGGGCGAAGTATGAAGGTAGCCCGTCGCGGGCGATGTGCAGAAGGGGTGACCGCTGTGGTCACCCCTTCGCGTAGGGGGCATAGCGATGAGTGGTGTCTTTGACCCGTCACAGCAGCAGGGAGATGTGGACAGTAAAATCGTGGCGGCGTTGGAGCGGGTGGCGCAGGCGCTGCGGCTGCAATTGTGGGAGGCGGCGCAGGCGCATCGCCTCAGCCCGATTCAGGTGCAGTTTGTTTTGTTTCTTCTGTTTCACGACCCCGCGCACTGCCGCGTGAGCCGCTTGGCGCAGGAGTTTGGGTTGACTGAAGCGACGGTGAGTGACGCCGTGAAGTCGCTGGAGGGGAAAGGTCTCCTCACCCGCCAGGCGTGGGCACAGGACGGGCGGGTCAGTTTGCTGCGCCTGACGGCGAAGGGACGACGGCTGGCGCAGCAACTCTCGGGGTGGGCGGACACGCTACGTGACCACTTGCACTCGTTGCCCTCTGGGAACAAAGAGATAGTCCTGCAATTCCTCCTGCAACTTATCGCTGCCTTGCAGCAGGCAGGCGTCATCTCCGTTGCCCGCGTGTGTTTGACCTGCGCGTTTTTTGAGGCGAACGTTCATCCCAACCCTGCTGCCCCGCACCATTGCCGCTTGCTCAACCAGCCGCTGGCGATTTCCGCCTTGCGCGTGGATTGTCCTGACCATCAACTGCTCCTCATCGGGTCCTCTTAAACTTTCCGCCCCAGCGAATTGGAATTTACGATGTCCTTTTGACGGGTGAGGCTGTTATAGTGATTGTCGTGAAGGAGGAGCGACTCCTCCCACATTGCGCTCAAAGTTCATTTTGCTGGGAAGGTGAAGCATTCCCTGCCGTGAAATGTCAAACACTGCGCGAACGTTGGCGGTTCTACGTGCCGCTGTGAGCGCCGGGCGACTGACAGGGAGAGGACGACTCTGACTGGAGTCTGCCCGAAATTAGATCAGGAAGGGAGGTGACCTTTTGCAGAGAACGCAATTGCTGGCCCTCTTGGGCGTAGCGGTGATGGTGTCATTTGCGGCGTTCACGTCCGCGCAGGTGAAGAAAGGTAAGACACGCCCGCTCCAGACCAAGCACTGGATGCGGGGTGTGCAGGGGCCGACGTGCAGTGCTCTGGGCAACCTGCTGAAAGACCCCGGTCCTGCCGACGACAAGGCGTGGGACTTGGTAGCGCAACATGCGGAGATCCTCAACGAGTCCAGTCACGTGCTGATGGCGGACGGACGCTGTCCCGACGCCGTGTGGGCGGACGCCGCCAAACAGTTGCGTGAGGGCAGCGAAGCCGTGCTGAAAGCGGTTGAGGCAAAGAACTTCGCTGACGCGAAGGCAGCGTTCGGCAACTTGACCAAGTCCTGCGGCACTTGCCACGCAGCGCATAAGAAGTAGTTTTTTCGACGTAATGGGTGGGGGGGCTCGGTTGCTGACCGGGCCCCGAAAATGACTCGAAGGCACAGGAGGGAATCCATTAAGGAGGCTTAGGAGATGACGACGCTCAAAAACGGTGAAGGGGTCGGGACACCCTGGCCGGCTGCCGACCCCTTCAGCACAGAACAGCGCAACCCTTGCGCTGTCACTCGTAGTTTAGCAGGACTGCCCCCGCCTGTCAACCCCCTGCTGAAAAAGAGGGCGGCACGGCAAGGGTTCACGTTGATAGAACTCCTGGTCGTGATCGCCATCATCGCCATTCTCGTCGCCATTCTCATGCCCGTCTTTGCGCAGGCGCGAGAAAGAGCCAGAGCCGCTTCTTGTTTCAGCAACATGCGGCAACTCGGTATGGCGGCGGTTATGTATGCGCAGGACTACGATGACCACTACGTGCCACCCTGTCTGCATCCCAACATGGACGCCAGCCGCCCCGCGCTGGCTCTTTGGTTTCAGTTGATTCAGCCCTACGTGAAGAACTGGGACACCATCAAGTGTCCCTCGCACGGCGGGGCGCAGGGAGCGCACGGGGTCGTGGGCAGTTACGGCTACATCTGTTTAGGCACGTCCGACGACCCGAATGACCCTAACTTTGTGGGGCTGCCGTGGATTGGCACGCTGGGGAGCATCCACCGCGCGGCGGAGATGATTATGATAGGCGAGATTCCCGTCGCAGGCTGCCGGGTTTGTCCCTTTTACCATACTCATGCCCCCATGTTGCATGGCTGGGCGCGCCCCGTGCAGTTGCGCCATTTCAAGGGAGCCAACTTCGTCTTCTACGATGGACATTCCAAGTGGATGAACTACGACCAGACCTTGCAGCCACGCAATATGTGGAAGAATTTGCCCTAAGTCTTTGATGTGCAGTAAGTTCCAATGCCTGTCACGGCGGGTGCTGCGCTCCTCGCAATGACACTCGTGCGCCTGTCATAGCGAGCGCAGCGCAGCCGTCTCCTCACGGGGGAATTGCTTTGCTTCGTTCCTCGCAACCGCTGCGCTCGCCATGACATTGGAACTTACTGAAGTGGGCAACTTGTCCTACAAGGGAAAGGAGGGAAACGACGTGGGCGAATCTTGCTGCGGCACCAAGAAGGAAGAAAAAACCTCTTGCGGCACCGCGAAAGAGGAAAAGTCCTCCTGCGGCACAGCGAAGGAGGAGAAGAAGGAAGAGAAGTCGTGCTGTGGGTAGTTTGATGGTGGGGGCGTATGGGGGTGTGGGCGAGTCGTTTTCTTCTACACCCACACGCCCATACGCCTGAAGGGCATGAACAGGAGGGGATAGCAATGACACGCCAAGACGGTGAGAGGGGCGGGGCGTTCTGGCAGACTGCCGCTCCCTTTGGCACACAGCAGCACAAGGCACGCCTTGCAGCATGTGTCAAACTGCTTGGGTGGGTTGTGTTCATAGCAACTGCGGCATGGGCGCAGACGCCCAAACGCGCGACGTTCGACGCCCGGCACGAGTTGAAAGTGACCGTCCCCGACGGCGCGAAAAGGGTGCGCGTGTGGTTCACGGTTCCACAAGACGTGCCGCAGCAGCAGGTCAGCGACTTCAAGGTGGAGTCGCCGTTCCCGTATCGCATCGAGCGCGATGCGACGGAGGGGAACAAGTTCCTCTACGTTGAGGTCAACAACCCGACGGTGAAGGAGTTCACCCTCGTCACGACTTTTCGCCTCACATGCAACGAAGTCCTCAACAGCGTGGACCCCGCGAAAACACGCCCCTTGACCGATGCAGAGCGCCGAGGGGTCGCGCGCTACCTCGAGCCGAACCAGCACGTTATCATTGATGAGCGCATTCGGCAGATTGCGCGGGAGGTCGTCGGCGAAGAGAAGAACCCCATCATTGCAGCGCGGAGGATTTACGATTGGGTTCTCGAATACGCTGATTACTGGGTGAAAGATCCCGCCAACAAAAAGGCGTCGCCCGTCGGCAGCACGGACTACTGCCTGACGACGAAGACAGGCAACTGCACTGACTTCCACTCATTGTGGGCTTCGGTGGCGCGGGCGGCGGGCATCCCGACGCGCATCGTTTACGGCTCGTTCTTCAAGAAGGAACTGGACGGCAAGGACATTGACCAGAGTTACCACTGCTGGCCTGAGTTCTACGCGCCGAACATCGGCTGGATTGCGCACGACGTTGCCATCGCCGACCTGTTCGTGGAGGACATCAAACTCACGCCCGAAAACACAACACTGGTGCAGCGCACGACGGCGGCGGGCTACTTTGGCAAGGACTTGAAGATGGTGGACTACTACTTCGGCAACCTCGAAGAACGCCGCGTCACGTGGTCAGTCGGGCGCGACCTTGTTCTCTCGCCCAAGCAGGACGGCGGACCGGTCAACGCCATACCGAAAGCCTACGTTGAGATTGACGGGCGGGTCGCTGCCGAAGGCGCAACAGGCAACTGGGTGCGGAAGTTGACTTATTCCGAAGTGAAGTCATAGCGTCGTCCCTTGGGGGCGTTGCGACAAGGAGTCCTTAACGCGGTGGGGGTTGTCCCCCAACAAGTTGAGGACTCTTTTTTTTGAGAGGAACTGCGCCGCCTGTGACGAACTAAAGGGGCGATGAAAACGAAACTGCTTCTCTGTCTTTTGCCACTCGCCGCGTTTGTCATCAGCGGCTGTGCGTCCGAGAGCAAAGCCAGCAGCGA
>JANWYM010000277.1 GCA_025055355.1 Abditibacteriales bacterium | reverse complement strand
CCGCGCACACCGCCGGCGGCTCAAACCGCCGTGCCCACGTTGGCTCCATGTTGAAGTTATACTGCTGCGCCCACGCCGCCTGCGGGGTGGGCAGTTGCGCGAGCAGGATGAAATCACCGCCTTTTTTCGCGGCTTCGAGATACTCGCGCTGTCCGGTGCGGCGGTAGGCGTCGAGCAGCGTCAGCAGGCAGTCGCGGTGCGTGTTGTCGTTGAAGGTGTAGTAAAGCCAGTAGTCTCCCCCTGTCGGTGTGCGCGACCAACTCGGTGGAATCTGCGCCCGCTTGACGGGAAAATCGGCGGGGTTGCGCGGCTTGCCGTCATAGCCCTGCGGGAACGCGCCGTTGGGATACTGCGCCCTCAACAGCCCTTGCAGCCCATAATCCAAAGCCTCTCGAATCCTGGCGTCCCTTGCCTCGTTGGCGCCTTGGCTGGCGTCCACCACCGCCAGCAAGAACCGCAGCGCGCTTTGCGTGGTGTCGTCGTCGAAGGTCGTGACGTTACGGCGACGGGCGATTTGCTGCTCCGTGAGTTTGCCCTTGTCGGCACGGCGATAATACCGCTGGCTGCCTTGGGGGTCGAAGTCAATCGAGTAAGTCCAACCGCCCGATGCGAGTTGCCCCCACGCAAGCGCGTCCGCCGCTGCCTTCGCCGCGTCAAGATAACGTGGGTCTTTCGTCACCTCGTAAGCCCGCAGAAACGCCATCCCCACCGACGGCGTGCCCGGCGGCTGCACCCAGATCTGCGTCTCCGTTGCCTTCCCTTCGCCTGCCCGCTCTTTCAGGTCCTCGGAATACCACCACAAATAACCGCCGTTCGTGGCGATGGAACGGAAGAACGCCGTTGCCCTCTCCAACGCCGCCCGCGCCTGCGGCGGCAGCGACTCGTCCGCGCGGAAAGTTTCTGCCCACACTGCACCGCCGAGCAAGAGCATCATCACAACTATCGTTGCCCACCGCATCGCGCCCTCCTACCGTTTGAGTCAACTGGGAAATTGGGACTAAGAGCCTACTCCCAAAACCCCCGTTGAAATAGAGGTCTACCGTTACGAAACTCGCCGGCGCGGGTTATGTTATGTAGCCGAAGTCGCCAGACTCCGGAACTATCCAGGCAGCCCTCGATTTCAATCGGGGGAGGTTTTTGGGATAGGCTCTAAACTTTTGCGTTTCCAGACAACAGCGACTTTGCGAGCAGTTCCCCACGAGCAAAGAACCTCTCATAGCCGACAAGGGCTTGTCGAATGTCTTCGGGAATCTCGCCAATGGATAGCATCGGAATTACCCCCAAGAAAAAATCTTGAAGGAATTCTCGGGAAGAATTATAATTGCAGGCAAATCAAAACGCAACGTGACGTTTTCTATGGAGCAAGGTTGGTGTATGGAAATCATATAACACCTCATAATCAACCGGAGTTTGATGAAATCGTAAACAGACTCTCGTTTGGGAGGAAGGCGATGAAACAAGAATCTGCTGAAAAGCGGCAGTCACAAGAGACAGCGAGCCTACTTGAAATTCTCTACGGAGCAGTATTCGTTGTAATAGTGATATTCTTTGCCACAGTCTTTGTGCTCCATGCGCAGCGGCAACAAGGTTACAAAGCACCTGGCGAGCATTTGGACGCAGAGAAGAAATTACAATCAACATCCACTCGAGACATCTTCGGTAATACTGTCACAACCTTCAAAGATAATTCGGGCAGAGAAGATGCCTTCGCAAACAGCGTAGCGGAAATCGAGGACAACGTAACGGAAATCGAGGACAACGTAACAGAAATCGAGGACAGCGTAACAGAAATCGAGGACAACTACGGCAGAACGATATCTCGCGATAGTGATAAGTCAGTAGGTCGAAGCACATTCGGCTCATATTCGGGATACTCTACCAACGACGATAACAACGACTCCGGCAGCAGGCTTTTGTGGGGCCGAGTCGGAAGAACTTCCCGAGACAGCCAACGGATCGGAAACTTTACCTATCATACCATCCTTGACGCAGACGGCAACACAATCCGCGGCGACAGCCAGCGGATTGGCAACTTCCAGTATCACACTTTCTGGGACTCTCAAGGAAGAACGTCTTCCATATGGGAATATTCGCCGTGAAGAATAGCGGGCCGAACTATGCGCTTGTTTGCGCAGCGCCTGTGCTGCGCAGACAAGCTTGAACCTCCCTCCAGTGACGTCGGATGTCCGCGCCCGGCGCAACTGAGCTCGGCGTTAGGCAGCAGAGAGACACCTATAATGAAACTCGGGCGCAATCGCATCCTTATCTGTCGCCCTGGGCATTGGGGCGATCGCAGCAATTCTGTTGTCTTATCCCAAGCGGGACATCGTGATCGAAGCCATCGTGGATGGCCAAAGACAGACGCAGTGGTATCTGGCATACGAATTACTACAAAGACGGTCCTGGTCCTGAGATAACGCACTTGGCGTACCCCTGAGAACTGTTCAATACATGTTTGGCTTCATGGGCGTTGTCCCTGCCTGGTGGTGCGGTTGATGCACTCCCACGGGGTCGAGGGTTAGGGCGTGGCAGATAAAACAATCACTATATTAATTTCAACTGCTTCAACTCCGCCGGCAGCGCAAAGTGGACATCCTCTTCAATGGCTTCTATCTCCTCCACCTCAGTCGCGCCAAGTTGGCAGAGATAGTTGACGACCGACTCCACCAAGCTCTCTGGCGCCGACGCGCCCGCCGTGATGCCGACGGATTCCACACCGTCCAGCCAGGCGGGGTCAATCTTCGTCTCGTCCTCAATCAGGTAGGCTCTCACGCCTGCGCCTTGGGCGACCTCTTTCAACCGTTGTGAGTTCGAGGAGTTTTGGGAGCCGATGACGAAAATGAGGTCCACATGCTGCGCCAGGGTCTTCACCGCCGATTGACGGTTTTGCGTCGCGTAGCAGATGTCGTCTTTGGGCGGCTGTGTGAGATGGGGAAACTTTTTGCGCAGCGCGTCCACGACGGCTTGAGTATCGTCCACGCTCAGCGTCGTCTGGGTCAGATAGACCACTTTATCAGGGTTGGGCACTTCCAACCGCTCCACGTCCTCGGGCGTCTCGACGAGTTGCATGGGGGCTTCACCCATCGTGCCCTCGACCTCTTCGTGCCCGTTGTGTCCGATGAGGATGAGCGAGTAGCCCTCGCGGGCGAAGCGAATGGCTTCGAGGTGGACTTTAGTGACGAGCGGGCAGGTGGCGTCAATGACTTTCAGCCCCCGCCGCTCCGCCTCGGCGCGCACCTGCGGCGACACCCCGTGCGCGCTGAAAATGCAAATCGCGCCATCAGGCACCTCATCGAGCGAGTCCACAAAAATCGCCCCGCGCTGTCGGAAACCTTCGACGACGTGCTTGTTGTGGACGATCTCCTTGCGCACGTAGATCGGGTGCGGCAGCGTCTTCAGCGCGATGTCCACAATCTCGATCGCCCGCACCACCCCCGCGCAAAACCCGCGCGGCTTGACCAAGACAACCTTTTTCAGACCCATGTTAAAGTCTCCTCTCAACACCTGTCATTCTAATTGCTATGGGGAGAAGTGTCAACCTGACGGCTTCCGCCTCCGCCGTGCACGCCATCGTTGGCAGAAAAGGATCTCTCACCCTACGATACGTCCTCACCCGCACGAATCGCCACCTGACGCGGCGTCAGTTCGTAACGCAGCGGCTCACCCCGGAAGAAGCGTTCAAATTCCTCTACCATCATATCAAAATAACGGCGCAAGGCGTGCGGCGCATACCAAGCGATATGCGGTGTGAGGATGGCGTTGGGCAACCGTCGCAGCGGGCTGTCTTTGGGCAGCGGCTCGGCGTCGAAAACGTCCAGCCCGGCGATGATTTCCCGTCGCTCCAACTTCCGAATCAACGCCGGGGTGTCCACTACCGGACCGCGACAGCAATTGATCAGAATCGCGCCTTTGCGCAGCAGATTCAACTCGCGCTCGCCCATCATCCCCCGCGTCTTCGGTGTGAGGGGGACTTGCACCACCAGGATTTCCGCGTGACGCACAACCTCGTCCAATCCAGCGCGGCAGACGCCCAGCCGTGCTATCACCTCTTCGGACACGTAGGGGTCGTAGACTTTCAGGTCTACACGGAACGGCGCGAGCAGTTCAATCAACCGCTGCCCGATGTGCCCGCAGCCGATGAGCCCCACTTTCTTCTCGGTTAGTTCGCCGTTCACAAAATCGGCGTTCATCGCACGCCCCCACGTCTCCGTCCCGTCCAGCATGTGCCGAAACACCTCGCCCACGTTGCGCAGACACATCAGCATCATCGCCAGCACCCACTCCGCAACGGGCTGATGCGACGCGATGTTGGAAACGTCCACGAACGTGACCCTTTTTCTTGCCCCCTCGCTAAAAGGGGATCGAGGGGGGTCAACCGCCTCCCAATCAATCCCGTGTCCGAAGCGGTCGTCCCACACCCCGACGAGGCGCAAGTCCGGCGCGTTCTCCAACACGCGGCGCGTCAAGGCGGGCGCGAGATTGCCCCACTTCATCAACCCCACGACCCCCTGCAAAGCAGCGATGAATTCGTCTTCTGTGTAAGGTTCTACACGCTCTCGCCCGATGGGTTCACAGAAACTCTCCAACCGCGCCCAACCGTCGGGTGTCACGTAGGTCTCGTAAACGGAGGCATTAAGACAGAGCAAAACTTTGGGACGAGTGATGGTCATAGTTTATCCCTTCCGCAGACGATTCTCTGACGATGTTACCCCCGATTTAGACACGCTCGCATGGGAAATGATTTCTTGCCCGCTTTGCAACCCCTTCACCGATGCGCTATAATACTGCGCAGCACCGACAACCAACCGAGGTGAGACGTGACAGTGATGACCCGAGGTAAACTTCTGATGCTCTGCTGGCTATGGGCCCTGCTCATCGGGACACCTCGCGCACAACCGGCGCAGGAAAAGCCGCTGCGGTTCGGCGTTGTGCCTTTTGAAGCCGCCGATAGAATCAAAGAGAATTACCGTCCGTTCTTGGACTATCTGAGCCGGAAGATGGGGCGTCAGCTGGAGATGTTCATTGCGACGGATTACGTCGCCATCATCGAGGCGTTGCGGGCGAAGCAGGTGGACATCGTGCAACTCAGCCCCCTGCCCTACGTGCTGGCGAGCAGTCAGGTCAAACTGCTTGCCCTTTACTCGCCGGTGGAAAAGCGAGAGAACGGTGCGTATTATCACGGCGTCATCATCACCCGCAAGGACTCGGGCATCCGCACGGTCAAGGACCTCAGAGGTAAAACGATGGCGTTCGTCGACCCCGCCTCCACGTCGGGCAACCTGTATCCGAAGGCGCTGCTGCTGCGCCACGGCATCAACCCCCAGACCGATTTGAAGAACCAGGTTTACGCGGGCAACGCCGACGCGGTGTCGTACGCCGTGTTCAACAAAAGTGTGGACGCGGGCGCGCTCTACGAGGGCGGCATGGAGAGAAGCCTCAAAGACCCCGACAAAATCGCGCAAATGCGCGTCATCGCCAAAACCCAACCGATTCCCAACGGCGTGCTGGCTCTCCGCGCCGATTTACCCCCATCCGTCATTCGCAAATTCAAAGCCGCGATTGATGAGATGGTCAAAAAGAAGGAGGTCGAGAAATACTGCGGCGGTTTCATGACCGTCAACTGGATTCCCGCCCACGAGAAGGAGTTTGACAGCGTGCGCCAGACGGCGCGGCTGCTCAACCTCAAGTTAGAGAAGAAGCAGTGACAAAAGTGACGCGGTTTCCTGAATATTTTTCCCCTCCCCCAAGGGGAGGGGAGTCACGGGCGCGGCGCAGCGAGGCTTTTTGCCCCTAAAATGAGGCTTTTTTGTCGCGACAACGCCGAAGAGAACTCCCCTCCCCTTGGGGGAGGGGTGGGGGAGGGGAAAGATATTGAGGACAACCGCGTTACGCCTGAGTGAGTTC
>JANWYM010000276.1 GCA_025055355.1 Abditibacteriales bacterium | reverse complement strand
GGGGCGTATCTGGCGCTGCGAGCTTCGTTCGAGGACAGCGACACCCGCGCGCGGCTGTCGGCGGTCTACGCGATCTTAGCCTTCTTCAGCGCGCTTTTTCTTATCTTTGTGTATCCGTATCTGTTCAACACCCTGCACCCGCCGGTCATGATGCAGATGGACGATGTTTACAAGCGCGTGCTTTACTCGACGATGTTGGGCTACGCCGGACTGTGGGTGCTGATTTTCCGCAACGCCGTCGCGGTCATGAAGTTGGAAGCCCGCGCCAGAGCGCGAGCGTCCACCGCGACCGCAAAGGAGGACGTGACATGGTCAGTAACGAGAACCTCCTCGTGATGGCTGCCTCGCTCATTGCCTGGGTGGGCATTTTTGTTTACCTGTGGCTGTTGAGCGAGCGCGTGAAAAAGTTGGAGCGGAGGGACGGGAAGTGATTATGGGGGTCATGGGGTTCAAGGGCTCATGAACCTCATGAACCTCATGAACCCTTGAACCCATGAACTTGCTATACCCCATCGCCCTCCTCCTCGAAGGTCGCCCGTGCGTCGTCGTCGGTGGCGGCAAGGTCGCTGAGCAAAAGGTCAAGCCGCTGCTGGACAGCGGGGCGCAGGTGACGGTCATCAGCCCGCATCTGACCCAGCGGCTGCAACAATGGGTGGACGCGGGGCAAGTGAGGCATCTGTGCCGCCCTTATCGGCGCGGCGACTTGGCGGGCGCGTTTCTCATTTACGGCTGCACGGACGATGCGGCGGTCAACCGCCAGGTGTTTGAGGAGGCGAACGCGCGCGGGCAGTTGTGCAACATCGTGGACGTGCCGGAGTTATGCAACTTCTACGCCCAATCCATCGTGCGGCGCGGCAACTTGCTCCTCACCATCGGCACTCACGGCATCAGCCCGACGCTCGCCAAGTGGCTGCGCGAACAGTTAGAGGAAAGCATCGGACCAGAATACGTGGAGTTTCTGGAAATCGCCGCGACGCTCCGCCCGGAGGCGAAGCGGAAATTAGCCACGCCCGCCGACCGACAAAAGGCGTGGCGACGGGTCGTGGAGTCGGACGTCTTCGACCTGCTGCGGCGAGGAGAGAGGCAAAAGGCGGAAGACAGAATGAAAGAGATATTGACAGGATGAACAGGATGGCACTCGTGAAACAGGTTCAACTGCAGTCCTCCACTTGTTGAGGGCTCCAGCGGGCGCTGGAAATCCTGTCCATCGCTGTCTTAAGGTTCATGCATATTCTCGCGCTCGGGTTAAATCATCGGACGGCGCCGGTGGATTTGCGCGAGCGGCTGGCGTTTGCTCCCTCGCAGGTGGGGGAAGCGCTGCGCCGCCTCATGCAGCAGGCGCCTGCAACGGAGGCGGCGATTCTGTCCACCTGCAATCGCTCGGAAGTTTACGCCGTCACCTCCAACCACAACGCCGCCGTCGAGCGCATCAAACAGTTTCTGGCGCAATTCCATAACTTACCGGCGGAGCGGTTCAGCCCGCACCTGTATCACTGTTTGGACGACGAGTCGGTGAAGCATCTGTTCCGCGTGGCGTGTGGCGTGGATTCGATGGTGGTGGGCGAGACGCAGATTCTGGCCCAGGTCAAGGAAGCCTTCGACAGCGCGCGCGCCTGCGGCACGGTGCGCGTGGTGCTGGACGAACTGTTCCGCCGCGCCTTGAGGGTCGGCAAGCGCGCCCGCACCGAGACCGACATCAGCAAAGGGGCGCTCTCCGTCTCCTCCGCCGCCGTTGAACTGGCGAAGCAAATCTTCGGCGATTTGCGGGGGACGAACATCCTGCTTTTGGGCGCGGGTAAGATGAGCGAACTGACAGCGCGGTATCTTGTCGCGCAGGGGGCGACCGCCGTGTTCGTCACCAACCGCACCTACGAACGCGCCGCCGAACTGGCGCGGAAATTCAACGGCGCGACCATCGCGTGGGATCACCTGCCGCAGCAGTTGCACCGCGCCGACATCGTGATAAGTTCCACGGCGGCGCCGCACTACGTTTTACGTCACGACACCGTCGCTGCCGCCATGCGCGCGCGGCGTCGCCGCCCGATGTTTCTGATTGACATCGCCGTGCCGCGCGATATCGAGCCGTCGGTCAACGCCCTGGACAACGTCTTTCTCTTCAACATTGACGACCTTGAGCAAGTCGTCGCGGAGAACCGCCGCGAGCGGGAGAAGGAGGTTCACAAAGTCGAAGTGATGATTGCCGAGGAGACGGGCAAGTTCGCCCAATGGCTCAAAACCCTTGAGGTCACGCCGACGCTGAAAGCCTTAACGCAAAAGGCGGAACAAATCCGTGAAGCCGAACTGCAAGCGTTATTCAACCGCCTACCGCACTTGCAAGGGCGCGACCGCGAACTCATCCAAGCCGCCCTCAAAGCCGTCGTCAACAAACTGCTGCACGACCCGCTCATCACCCTCCGTGAAGCCGCCCAGAGTGACGACGGATACTTAACGATTGACGTGATGCGCAGGGCGTTCAAACTGGACAATGACTCCTGACCCGACAGGGGAGTTGGTGAGGGTTGGCTCAAAACCCGTTCAACAAACCGCAACCAACCTCCGCCAACTCCGACACGATGCGCCGTGAAAGGTCACGAGTGGCTGCTGATGCTGGTCCTCCTCGCCTACCTCGCCGCGACGATGGGGTATCAGGCGGAGATCTTCTTCAAGGTTAAAGGCGGGGCGCGCGGGGGAAGAATCCTGCTGCTCGGCGCGGTGGTGCTGCAAGGCATCGCGCTGGTGGGGCATACGCTCGCGCTGCGCACCGCGCCGTTTGCCAACGCCTTCACGGCGGCGAACTTCTTCGTGTGGCTGCTTCTGGTGGCGTTTCTCCTCGTGGAAAAGCCGCGCCGCCTTACGGCGCTGGGCGCGTTCGTGACCCCGATGGCGTTCTTCGTTTCCCTCGTGGCGTTTGCGGTGCGGATGGGGCGTGCCGGGTCGCCGGCGCGCTTCGATTCCCCGTGGCTGGTCGTTCACGTCGTCCTCATCGGTTTGGGCTTCGTCGGTTTGGGGCTGGCGTTCTGCCTCGCGCTGGTCTACCTCACCAGCGAGAAGATGCTCAAAACCAAGCACGTCACCGGCACGTTCCGCTACCTCCCTTCGCTGCAGATCACCGACCAACTCGTGCTGCAATCCACCACCATCGGGTTGGCGTTGATGACCGTCGGACTTGCCATCGGTTTCTACGGGGGGATGACGCACACCTTCATCGCCCCGTGGCGGGACGGGCGCATCCTCCTCTCCGCCTTCACCTGGCTGCTATTCGCCCTTTACCTTTGCACGCGCAGGCTCCTCGGCTGGCAGGGCAGCAAAGCGCATTGGATGATCGTGGCGGGATTTGCCGTTTTCGTCCTGACGTTAATGGTGTATCAGTTCCGCCCCTGAAGAGAGGGCGAGGTGACACGATGAAAGTTACCGACCTCACGACTTTTCTTCTGCCG
The DNA here is from genome assembly GCA_025055355.1 of Abditibacteriales bacterium. Taxonomy (GTDB): domain Bacteria; phylum Armatimonadota; class Abditibacteriia; order Abditibacteriales; family JANWYM01; genus JANWYM01. The sequence continues at coordinate 2,486 of JANWYM010000276.1, read as the reverse complement.
TGGGGCAGCGTGTTCGTCAAGGTGGACACGGACGCAGGTATCAGCGGCTGGGGCGAGTGCTCGCCCATGAACGGGCGCGTGATTCAAGCGATGGTCGTTCACGCGCTCAAGCCGTTGGTCATAGGGGCAAACCCCTTCGACGTGGAAGTCATTGGAGAGAGAATGCTGCTGCGCCCCTACAAACTTGGACCGCAGGGGGCCCTGCCCGAAGCGATGGCGGGCATAGACATCGCCCTGTGGGACATCCTGGGCAAAGCGACCAACCAGCCGATTCACCAACTCCTCGGCGGCTGCTTCCGCGACCGCATCAAGGTCTATTTCAGTTACGGCTGGGACCACCGCCAGTCGCCCCAGGAAGTCGCCGCGTATCTCGCCTCGCGCGTCGCTGAAGGTTTCACCGCGTTGAAGTTGCGTATGGGTTACGGTCCATTAAAAGGCGACACCCCTGACGACCCGGCGATAGCCATGCTGAAAGAGATCCGCGCCGCCGTCGGCGACAGCGTGCCGATTGGCTTCGACGTAAACAACGGTTACTCCGCGCCCAAGGCAATTCAGGTCGGGCGCTACCTGCAAGACCACGTCGGTATCGCGTGGTATGAAGAGCCGACCCCTCCATACGATTACGGTGCCATGGCGCAGGTCGCCGACGCCCTCGACGTGCCTGTGAGCGCGGGCGAGCACGAATACACGCGCTATCAGTTCCGCGACTTAATTTTGCAGGGCAAGCCCGACATCTGCCAACCCGACGTGGTGAAGTGCGGCGGCTTGACCGAAGCCAAAAAGATCGCTGCCCTATGCGAAGCGTTCAGCAAACCCATCGTCGTCCACAACACCCAGCCGACCATTGGCACAGCAGCCAGTCTCCACTTCTGCGCCTCAACTGCTAACGCCTACCTGCCGCAGGAATTCACGGGACATCGCGACCACTTCCGCCCGCTGTTCAAGAACGCGTTGGCATTGGTGGACGGACACCTCCTCGTCCCGCAAGCGCCGGGGTTAGGGCTGGAGGTGGACGAGGAGAAGGTCCGAGCCACAGCCGTTGAGATTCTGTGAAAGGTTACGTGCGTAACTGTCATGGTCGCCGCAGCCCTGCCGTCGGTGCCATGGCGTCCCCGCGCAACCCCGTCAAGCCTTCCGCTTGGCAACGGCGGTGGCGGGCGCGTCCGCGCCGCGGCGCCAAATCGCTTGACTTGCCCCCAAAGGTGATGTATAATCGTTGACAGCCTGAGGAAGCCTAAATCGAGAGTGAAACGCATGACGGACTGTATTTTTTGTCGGATCGCAAACAAGGAGATAACCAGCCGAATCGTCTATGAGGACGACCGGTGTGTGGCGTTCCACGACCTGCACCCTCAAGCGCCCGTCCACGTTTTAGTCATCCCCCGTCAACATTTTGATAACATTCTGGCGTGCGGGGCAGAGGACGCACCGCTGCTGGGACATTTGCAGTGGGTCGCGTGTGAGGTGGCGCGGCAGTTGAACGTGGCGGAGAGCGGGATGCGGCTCGTCGTCAACGCCAACCGCGACGGCGGGCAGAGTGTCAACCATCTGCACCTCCACCTGTTGGGCGGACGGCAGATGACGTGGCCACCGGGGTAATTGGGAAACGGGCGGAGAACTCCCTCAATTCCCTTTTTCCCCCAGGATTGATGGCGATGACGCTAAAGGAGCGTCTCAACGAAGACATGAAGGCGGCGATGAAGGCGCGGGAGACGTTGCGCGTGTCGGTGCTGCGATTGGCGCGCGCCGCCATCGTCGACGCGGAGGTCGCTCAAGGGACGGAACTGGACGACGCGGGCGTGATCGCGGTGCTGGAAAAGGAAGCCAAGAAGCGGCGCGAGTCCATTGAGGAGTTCACCCAAGCCGGGCGCGCCGACCTCGCCGCGAAGGAACAACAGGAACTGGAGGTCCTGACCGCCTACCTGCCCCAGCCGATGTCGGTGGAGGAGTTACGCGCCGTGGTGCGGGAGTGCATTGCGGAAGTGGGGGCGACCTCGCGCAAGGACATCGGGGCGGTGATGAAAGCCCTCATGCCCAGAATCCGGGGGCGGGCGGACGGCAAGGTGGCGAATCAAATCGTGCAAGAGATGCTGACGTGAAACGGGAAACGTGAGACGTGACTCGGTCAAGGCAGGCGTCCCTGCCCGCCCTGGGGAGGCGTGAACGCCCCAGATGGAGGGGGTTGAAAGGCTACGGAAACAGTTGACCAGATAGAAACGACGCTGCCTGTGAGTGACAGGCAGATTTTGCTCCAGGTCCTCGGTTCGCAGGACGAGAACCGGAAACTCATGGAGCGCGAGTTAGACATTCGGCTGTCGCTGCGCGACACCCTGCTGGTAGTCACCGGCAGCCCGACGATGGTGGAACGCGCCGCCGCTCTGCTGGCGCAACTGATCGCCGTCGCCGAACGAGGCAAGAGCGTGTCCGCCGCCGATGTGACCTATCTGGTGCGCATGATGAAATCCGGCGAAGCCGTCGAGGACGTT
>JANWYM010000275.1 GCA_025055355.1 Abditibacteriales bacterium | reverse complement strand
TTTTCAACCTGCTGGACAACGCCCTCCATTACACTCCCGCGGGCGGCGCGGTCACTATCTCCGCCGTCGAACAGAACGGGTTCATCGAAGTTGCGGTGGAGGACACTGGCATTGGCATCCCCCCCGCCGACCTGCCGCGCATCTTCGAGCGCTTCTACCGCGTGGACAAAGCCCGCTCCCGCGAACGCGGTGGTAGCGGTCTGGGTCTTGCTATCGTCAAACACATCGTTGAGGCACACGGCGGGCGTGTCAGCGTGCAGAGCGAGGTGGGGAAAGGAACGCGGTTTACCTTCACCCTGCCGCGTTGAGTCTCGGCGTCCTCCTCGCTCTGCCTTGTCTCTCAAAGGGCAGGGCACCCAAATAGAGCAAACCTCGTGGGGGCATGTCTCAGGTGATCGCATTCCTGCTCGCGACGGTTACCGTCAACTTAAGTCTTAGAGCAATTATAAGAAACCCCTCCCTCACGGGGAGGAGAGCCTAAGGACGCTGCTTCCTCCGCCCCTCCTCCAAGGGGAGGGGTCAAACGCCGTTTTTTATACACACCCTTATCAGATGGCGGAAATCGTGTATAGCGCCACAATCGCTTTCTGCGACCGTTCCATTGACTAACATTCATGGACGTGACCAAGACGATGCAGGCAGCACCCAGCGGCAAACAAAACAGCTAAGGGTGGCATGATGTCGGGGACGGCGCGGCGATGCTACCTCTATGGCGCATGGGCATGTCGCGGCGGCATCCCATCCCGCGCCTACGGCAGCAAGAAGGGGAAGCCCGCGCCACACGCGGGAGTGCCGCCAGACAAAGGCTGAAAGAAGTAGAGGGAGATATTGCCGCCCTCCTGGACGCCATCCGCAAGGGAGTCAACCCCGCGCTACTCGCTGAAGCGTCGCACGCGCTCCACGCCGAACGGGAACGCCTGCAGGGGCAGATAGAAGAAGAGGAGCAAAAGGTGACTGCCTTCCGCCCCATCACGGCGGAAGACCTACGCCACTGGCACGCCCTCTGCGCCCGCGCCTACCAGCAGGCAGACAACCTGCTGAAACGCACCCTCCTACGGTGCTTCGTGACCCAGATGGAATCCCACCCCGACCAGCAGGCAATAGAGGTAACGGCTCAACGCGGACGCATGGAGTCACCTGACCTCCCAAACCACCCCAGAGGACGCGGATTTCATTCGTTTGGTAGCCCCACGGGGAGTCGAACCCCGGTTACCGGACTGAGAACCCGGTGTCCTAGACCACTAGACGATGGGGCCGTATGAAAGGGGTTCATTATCGAACCGCCTTTATTATACACGAAAGGCTGTGATAAGTCAATACAGCCGTATCTCACGGAAGTTATCCCAGTTTAGTATAAGCGTCGGATTGACGAATTGATGCTGCTGCTTGGTCGTTGTTTGAGCGAAGTCAATACCCCACCCTATTTGATCGAGGATAGCCGACACGTTAGACAGATACCTTGCCTTGAACGACGATTGACGGTTACGATGCGACCAAATACGAACCGGCGCGATAGAAGACGACGATGTAGAAACTATCTCAAAATGCCATTCCGCCACTCTGTCATTCTGAGCGCGGAGAAGAATCTCGCTGCGCTCAGGGTGGCGGGTTTTAGCGTTCCAACGTGCCTGCGGGGGTTTTGGGCATTTCCGTTTCGATAGGCATATCCACCGCCCCCGCACCGCGTGCAGACGGGGGTAAAGAGCGCAGACTGTGAATGGTGAAAATGAGCGGTGCCACCAGCAAGGCGATGACGATCAGCCAGCCCCCCGTCCCTAACCGTTGCGCTAACTGCTGCGCGCGCGACAGCACGGCGGGCGCGGCGATTTCCGCTTTGTAAACCTGCGGGAGGTAGGACCCCAAAAACTCCTCCATGATGCGGAGTGTTTGCTTCTCGCTGCGCATCAACGGCATGGTCAGGCGGAAGTGTGCGCCGTAAACCTGTCTCCCGAACAGACGACTCATCGCCATATAAATCTGGAGGCGTTTCATGCTGTGTGTGATGTAGTCGTCTACGCTATACCAGTAGAGGATCATCTGGCGATATGAGAGCGGGGGTTGGTCGGGTTTCTCCGCCACGTGCTTTTCCGCCACCGATAGATGCACCGGGATCCTTTGCATCCGCGACGGGTCGTCCCGCCTCGGCACAGAAATCTGCGTGATTTTGTTCTTGAAGATGTTCCATCCCGCGCCCAATTGACAGAACTCCGGCACATGGAAACTGCGGTGACTGCGGCTGACGATAGTGAGGACGTTCACGGTCTCCGATGAGGAGAGGCGCGTGTAGGTGCGTATCGTCATCGCATCGGGGCGGAGAATCTCCCACGCTTGTTTGTTGTCTGGCGAGTCCTTCGGCTCTTCTTTTCCCCGCCAGTCCGCTAAAACGAGCGGGACACGCTCCAGCGGCGGGGCCGCTTTAGGAGCCGTCTTTGGTGTTGCAAGCAGGGCAATAGCCACGACCGCCGCTGCGAACAACCCCACTGCTCCCTTGAGACCAATGAGCAGTGACTTGCGGTCGTGTAGGCCTGGGGTCACGTGCTCTGGGGGTTGCGTGGTCTGGGGGTCGCGTTGCCCCAGCGGAATCATCTCCAACCCGCGCGCCGCACCCACCAGACAAAGGAGTTCCAGCGCATAGACGATGATGCCCGACCACTCGTGGAAGAACCCCTCAGCGGCTTTGGGACCGAACACGCTGGCAGAGAGGAACGTGGAAGCGATACGAAAGCCGTTGAGCAGAATGGCGATGGGGACGATGAGGGCGAACATCACGATTTTGCGCCAGGTGGACAGCGTAAAGACATACATAATGAAGAGGCTGCCGATGATGGACAGCGACTCTAATGAGTTCATGCCGCTGCACGCGGCGGCGACGGTGAATTGGTATTGTCCTTTCGTGCCAGGGTTCAGCGTCAGGTTGACGCCCTCGCGGACCAGGTCGAGTCCGCACAACTGCCCCATCACCAAAGCGGTTTTGGCGGCAATCAGTTGCAGCGGGAAGGTGGTCATGTCAATAAGGGCATACTTGGGGACGGCAAAGACCAGAAACGCAATCGGAAACCACACCACCCGCAGCACCTGCCAACCGCAGAAGGTCAGCACCAGCGACGCGATGACAAAAATCCACGCCCCCGTTCGCACGGGGTTTACATCCGCCAATGCCCCCAACGTCAGCAGCGCCAAACTGCCGCCTAAGGCTAACGCGCCCCAACGAGGGGCGGGCTGGAAGGACGACGCGGGTAACTTCCCCTGCCGCCACAGCCACACCACCAGCCCCACGGCAATTAACACCATGTAAGGGCAATGCCGCTGCTGTGACGCCCGCCACTCGGATAACAGATAGGGCAGCGTCGGAGCAAACAGAATCCATGCCAAAGCGGCGAGAAGAATCAGCCAAACGATTGTTGATTGTGTTTTATGCTTCATCGCAGAGGTCATACCATACCTTCGCGTCATTACTGCACAGGACATCTACAAAAAAGACGAAGAGACATATATGCCCCTTCGTCATCGTTGCTTGGCGTCCTTTTGAGCAGCATTTTTCGTATCCTGCCCTATTGAGTAAGGCGTCTTATCTGCTCCAAAATTGCCTGATTCACCATCTCCGACGGCAGATCGCTCGTATACTCAAAATTCCAATAGTCCAACAGAAGGCTCACGTCACGACAATTCTGCACCAACTGCACCCGCTCAATGATGGAAAGGCTCTGATACCATCGGATTTGGTTGACAGTTTCACCTTTCATTGGACGTTGCATTGTTCTCCTTATCTTGAAAGATTGATTTCGTGAGCACTCACCGGGGACTCATCACATGCCCCGAATCAGGAACAAAGCAATATCTGTGCCACGTCTCATTTTGACTTGAGGCAGGGTACGGAACGGTCAGAACTCGGATTTTTTTCAGATTGTCTTGCGACTTACTGTCACATAGACAATTTTATCCTGCCTCATCATGTCACTCATTGACACACTTTGTAAAAAAATCCGACAGACGGTGTAAGCACAAAATAAGGTCGAAACGTTGCGTTGCCCTTAATCTTAGAAAAACGGCGTTTGATCCCTCTCCCAGCCCCTCCCCAAAGGGAGGGGAGCAGCGTTTCTTGGGCTCCCCTCGCTTTGGGAAAGGGCTGGGGGAGGAGTTTTTCACATACTATTGCCCTTCTCAAAGGTCCGGTGTCGGTATAGTTTACAGAGCGGAAGTTAAACTTGTCAAATCGAACGTCGCGGCTGGTCCGCTTCACCGCTGACGCCGCCTGCGAAGGTGCGCCCTTGACTTGGATGATCGTTACTGGGCAGCATCAACCTTTACAGGGGCGTGCCTTTACAGGCATCAAGCCTACGGCGACGGCTTCTGGGGAGGTGCAAAGGGACAATGCAAAATTTTACTGTTGAGTCCTTGCGTCATTTCCTCAGCGCTATTTTGAGGAGTCGCCGCAACTCCTTGGTAGGTTCCACATGGTCGTCAACGCGGATGTCAATGTAGCGGTCGTTGAAACCTGCGTAACCACCTTTTGCGCGCACGACCAGCAACGCAGCCGATTGCTTGCCGCGCGAATCACCGCCCGCGTTATCGCCTGCTTCGAGGGCTGCCATCAGTTTCTCGGCGAGCGAGCCTTCCGTTTTTTCAAACGCCTCACCCATCGCCTTGACGACCTTCTCGCCGACGAGGATGTTCCCCTGTGCCGCGTAGTGCTTACCCGTTATGCCGCCCGCCCACGGGATGCACTCCTTGCCCGTGAAGGTAGCGACGTTGCCCTTCGCATCTACCATGCCGACTTGCCGTCGCTCCTTTTGTGAGTCAGACGCGGTCAGTTCTTTGATGACCTCTTCGGGGGTTTTGCCTTCCGCCATCAATGCCAACCCGCGCGGTCCGTAAGTCGTGTTGGCGAACGACTGCGTCGCCACCGCGCCTACTCCTGCCTTCGCCCACGGCACCACCGCACCGACGGCAAAGAATTTGGAAGCCACCGCCACGCCGAGGTCGCCGTTCTTCGGGTCGTAGCCGACGATGGAAAAGGTGCCCAACGGCTGCGCATTCCGCGTTGCGGGTTGTTCCCTGTCCCTCAAAGCTGCACCTCCGCGTATGAGTGGAATAACACCCAAGCAAAGTAGAACGGCAAGCCTCATTGACTGCTCACCTCGCTTTCGCGTTCGCCGACTTGCTGAAGTGACCTTCTCAGGGGGCTCACCGTCAGTGAGGCGTTGAAGGTGTCTAACCCTCATGCACTGCATCTCCGTCATTGTCATCTCCGCCGTTACAGCGACATGCCCCCATCTACAATCAACGCAATCCCCGTGACGAAACTCGACTCATCTGACGCGAGGTAAAGGGCAGCGAAGGCAACGTCTTCGGGCGTGCCGAGACGCCCCATCGGCTGGCGGGCGATGAAGCGCTGGCGGGCGGCTTCGGGGTCGGGGAAGGCGGCGAGACGGCGGCGCAAACTCGGCGTGTCCACCGTGCCGGGCGCGATGCAGTTGCAGCGGATGTTTTCTTTGACATAATCCATCGCGATAGCCTTCGTCACGGCAATCACTGCGCCCTTACTCGCACTGTAAACGGCGCGGTCGGTCAGCCCCATCAACCCCGCGACGGAGGCGGTGTTGATGATAACCCCCCCGCCCTGCTTGCGGAACTGAGGGACGGCGTGCTTGACGCCGTAGTAGATGCTCTTCACGTTCACCGCCATCGAGTCGTCCCAATCCTTCTCCGACGTGGTATCAATCGCCCCGCTGACGACGATGCCCGCGTTGTTGAAGAGGACATCCAACTTCCCGAACGCCTGCACGGTGGTCTCAATCATGCGCTGGCAGTCCGCTTCCCTGGTCACGTCCGCCTCGATGAAAATCGCTGTGCCTGCGCCGCACTCGTCGTTGATGCGGTTGGTTGTGTTGTTGCCCTCCACCGGGTCGAGGTCAACGACGGCTACCTT
>JANWYM010000274.1 GCA_025055355.1 Abditibacteriales bacterium | reverse complement strand
TGTCCTCGTTCTTAGGGTGGTTGACGCGCGCCACGACCCGGGTTTTGGGGTAAAGGATTTTGGCGATGTGCGAGATGACGAGGTTGTCCTCGTCGTGTCCTGTGCACGCCACGAGGACATCCGCCCGTTCGATGCCTGCCTCCTCCAACACGCTGGGGTCGTTCCCCATCCCCAAAATCGCCACGCAGCCCAGTTCATTGACGGCGCGGCTGTGTCGGTCGGCGCGCGCCTCAATCACCGTGACCTCATGCCCTTTATCTATCAGGTCCTTGGCGAGGGAGTAGCCGACTTTCCCCACTCCGACGATGATGATATACACGATGCGTGCCTCCTATCCTCGGGCGTTGCGAAAAGCCGCTTCCACTTGCGCGATGGACTCCGGCTTGGTGACGATAATCAGCCGGTCGCCATCTTGGAGGGTTGTGTCACTGAGCGGCATGAACGCGTTGCCCGCCCGAATGAGGGCGGATACCAGGGCGTCCTCCGGCAACGGCAGCGACCGGATCTTTTTGCCCTCTATGTGCTTGCCGACCACCATCTCCAACACCCGATGGCGGTCGTCGGCGACGGGCAGGCTGGTGATGGGTTCATCCTTCACGATGATGCTATGTAGACGTTGGGCGACCAGTTGCGTGGTGGAGATGGTTTTGATGCCGTAGTTGTGGTAAATCTCGGCGCGGCGCGGGTCGTAAATGCGCACGACCACCTCAGGCACTTTAAACTCCTCGCGCGCGATCAAGGCGGACATGATGTTGCGGTTATCGCCCTCTGTGACCGCTGCGAACGCATCCGCCTCCTCGATGCCCGCTTGCTTCAACACGTCCGTGTCCAGCCCCCAACCCAGCACCGTCTTCCCTTTGAAGTCGTGGCCCAGCCGGCGAAAAGCCTCGGGTTGATAGTCAATGATAGCAACCTGATGTCCTTCCTTATCCAGCATACGAGCCAGCGTCGCACCGACCCGCCCGCAGCCTAAAATGACGACGCGCATAAACCACCGCTGCGCTTCGTGATGCGTGAGGCGTCATGCGTGAACAGCTCTCGCCCCTTATCCCTGGTTACGTCTCACGTATCACTTCCGATGCCCCGCCGTATGTCCGTTCGGGCTGACCAGATGGCTGATCCACACGTTGCATGGCGCGTGTTTGAGCACATACTCGGCGGTGTGCCCGACCGACGAGGTGCTCGTGCCCTTGTCGCAAGCGGCTTCCATGATCAGCAGGTCGGCGCCGACGGAGCGCGCCTGATTCACAACCGCATGTCCCGCGCTCCGGTCTTTGAGCAACTCCGTCTCGATGNGCATCCCCACTTCGGACGCGATTTCTTCGGCGTGCTCTAACAAGGCTTCCGCCTCCTCCGTGCCGGGAATATACGGGGCGTCCAGAGCCAGCGACATCGGCACCTCCATGACGTGAACGACCAACAGACGCGCCTTGAACTGACGCGCAATGCGGCACGTCGTGCGCAGGAGTTCATCCTCGCTGGGCGTGCCTTTGTAAGGCATTAAAATATGTGTGATGTTCATTGACCTCACTCGTCCTCTGCTATAAGCCGCAGTGATATGGCAACAATGAAACAATGAAGGCTTAGGGCGTCTTCACTGTCATTCTTTTGATTTTGTCGCCTCTCTCAATTTTATCGACAACGTCCATCCCCTTTATCACCATGCCAAACACGGTGTAACCGCCTTGGTCCAGGTGAGGCAAATCCGCCAGACAGATATAGAACTGGCTGCCGCTGGACTTCTTTTCAGGGTTGACGGGGTCGCCCTTCCGCGCCATCGCCACCGCCCCTCGCACGTGCTTGCGCTTGATTTCGGCGGGGAGTTCGTAGCCCGGCCCGCCGGTGCCGATGCGCGGGTCGTCCAGCGATGTCGTCTTGGTCAGCGGGTCGCCGCCCTGCACGACGAACGGGTTCGGCTGCCGAACGACGCGGTGGAAGACGATACCGTCATAAAATTTCTCCTTGACCAACTTCACGAAGTTCGCGACGGTTTTGGGGGCGTCTTCAGGGTAGAGTTCCATGACCACCGTGCCCTTCGTCGTTTCCATGGTCACCACGGGGCGGCTTTTTTTCTTCGGGGGGGGTTGAGCGGCGAAAACCCCTATGCTCGTCACACCCGCCAACAAGCCCACTATACCCAATGCTTGCTGCCAGCGCTTCATGGCATCCTCCTCGCAAGGTTAAGCGTTGTCTTCCTCGGGGGCGATGGTGGCTTCTATGGGTTTCTCAACCAAGGGACTGGAGGGGCGGCGGTAGCGTTCCACACCGTAGCAGTCTTTGCACACGATATTTTTGACGTTGAAAGGGACGTTCTTCAACTCCCGCCCACACTGCGAACATCGCGCGCGCGTTGTGCTCGCCAAACCCATGTCTCTCTCCTCCTCATCGAAGGTTGTGCTCCATGCCCTGCGAGATTTATTATAGCAGAATTCCCGTCCCCGCAGGAGGCGTAACATCCCTAAAATAAATGCCACTTCAGCATCCGATTTTCACGCGCTGCCGAGTGGCTCGTGCCTGAAGTCCCCTTTGCAGACAGTCAGCGGCAAGGCTGACTCACCCCTCCCCATTATAACGGATTTATCGGAAAAGTAAAGGCGACAAAAGGAAAAATTTCGCGGCGTGAAAGGCCGCGGAGTCAGGGGGCGATGCGTTGATGCCCGAACGCAAGGATGCCGCAAGCAACTGGCGAACAAGAGCAAACAAAGGAGGAACTATGAAGCCTATCGGTATCGGCGTGCTGAGTTTCGCTCACGGACACGCGGGCATGTATTGCCAACGACTCTTGCATTTCGAGGACGCCAAACTTGTCGCCTGCTGGGACGACGACGAGGAGCGGGGCCGACAGAACGCGCAGCAGTTCGGGATGAGTTACTCGCCGCACCTGGAGGACGTGCTCAACCACCCCGAGGTGCAGGCGGTCATCGTCACCTGCGAGACCAACCGCCACGCGGAAATCTGCGAGGCAGCGGCGGCGGCGCAGAAGGACATCTTCCTGCAAAAGCCGATGGCGTTGAGCCTCGCCGACTGTGACCGCATCGCGGCGGCGGTCCGCCAACATGGGGTCCGCTTCTCGATGGCGTTTCAAATGCGTGTCGACCCGGTGAATCAGAAGATGAAAGAACTGCTCGACAGCGGCGCGATTGGCAACGTCTTCCTGCTACGCCGACGCCACTGCATCAACGTGCTGTGGAGCCAAGCGTTTCGGGAGGGCAAAACGCGCTGGCACCTGGAACGCGACAAAAACATGGGCATGTGGATGGATGACGCCGTGCACGCTGCCGACTTTATTCACTGGATGCTGGGCGCGCCCGTCAGCGTCGTCGCCGAGATTGACAACCACTTCTTCCCGCCCGACATCCCTGAAGATAGCGGGGTAGCGATTTATCGCTTCCCGAACAAGGCGATGGCGGTGCTGATTAACAACAGCATCACCCTCGCCGCCGAAAACACGACGGAAATCTACGGCGACGGCGGCACCATCGTGCAGAACCACGGTGACGGTGTTTCGACGGGGCTTCGCCCCCCCGCCCCGATTGCGCTCAAGATGTTCCAGCAATCGCACGCCAGCGCGGGCTGGCAGGACCTCGGCTGCGACATCCCGTCCCATCACGGCGAGCGCATTGCGGCGCTGGCGCGCCCGTTCGTCGACTGGCTGCACGGCAGGCGCGAGGCGATTGCGACGTTAGAAGACGGCAGGCAATCCGTCGAGATGGTGCTGGGCGCCTACCAGTCCGCGCGGGAAGGTCGGCGGGTGACGTTCCCCTTGTGAGGGCAAGGTCATCAACCGTCAACCCTTAACCATAAGCCTTTCCACGCTCACCCGAATCGCTGCCTCGCTCAGTCGCCGCTGCAAGTCCGGAGGCGTGCGGGGGTGGTTGTTCTGCACCTCCACCGTCAGTTGAGGGTAGGCGCGATACAGCGCGCCCCAACGCTGCTCGAAGTAGGCGCGTTGCTGCCCTGTATAGCCCAACGCGCACGGTGGCTGGGGGTTGGCGTTTTCCATCTGCCGCCACGCCGTCGTGATGTCTTCCGCCCACGCCTGACTGATGGCGCGAATCGCTTGGGGCAACTCGTCCCAAATGACGGGCAGTAAAATCACGCAGTTGTGCGGGCTGCCCTCAAACTCCGTCTGGTGCAAGTCAAGGAACTGGTCATAGCGGTGCCGCGCCGTCAAAAGGTGAATCAACCGAAAGAACGATGAGCCCCAATCGCGGTTGGGTTCGACGTAAGTCGTCTCGTCAATCCGCTCGTAGGCGATGCCGACGAGGGACACCCTCTCCTCCGTTGTGCGCCAGCGGTCCACCCGCTTGAAGCGTTCGCCCGTTCGCGCGTCAATGCCGAAGGCGAACTTCAAAAACTCCTCGTTCGTGTATTTCGAGCCGTCCCACCAATCCTCTGGCGAGCGAGAACGACCCTCGGGGTTGGCATCGGGGATGAAGGTCAACAGCGTCTCGCGCAGAATCCTTTCGCGGTCGAGCGTCGTCGGTGTCCCGTCCAGTTCGCAGCCGTCGAGCAACTGGCTGAGGACGTTCATGCACGCCACCGTTCCTGCTGGTTCATGCCCATGCGGCACGGCGAACAGACATTTACGCTTGCCTTCATCCGGCACGTCGCGGTCCGTTACAGTGATGGCATAGGCGGTATGGTGCCACGGGCGCACCATGTCCAGGTGCGTCCATTGCGGATACTTGCGCGCCCATTCTAAGATCTTCGGCTCCGTCTGATGCGGTTTAGCCAGCCAAAATCTCTCCGTCATTTTCCTCCTCCCTCAAAGATCATCGTCTCCGTCCTCCTCGGTCTCGCCCCTTCACAACAACCGACGACGATTCCCTTGTGCCGGGCTCATAAAACCCGCCTCTCGTGGTAAGTCCCTCTCGGCGCTGCTCTGCGGGGAGCGACACGCCGCCTCGTTGTATCAGATGGATACAACTTCCCGGGGCAAAGTGATTGCACGCGCTGTCAGTGCAGGCTATCCCAGCAGGTCCGTGTCTTTATCATAGCACAAAAAGATAACGGATAGACCTTCAGGAAGAGCCGAAGTCCTAACTTTGCGAAAGGGGTGAGAACTTTGGCGAATCCGGTGCTGTTTCAGTGGACCTGCTTGGTGATTGCGGCGATTTGTCTCGGCCTTGCAGGATGGCTCAAGTTCTACGCAGAGTAGGGGCAGGGGAAGCCGCTACGACCCCAGGGATGCGAAAAGCCAGTTGCGTCAGGAAGCCATAGCGCAACTGGCTTTTGCTTTTGTGCCCTCCTGTCGTATAATATCCCCTGTGGAGGGGATCACTATGAGAGGGTTCATCATCGCCTGTGGATTATGTCTGTTGCTCGGCGGGTGTCGGGTGGGGCGAGCCGCTCGAAAAGTTGTCTCGTTCACTTTGCGCACGACGGGCAAGGTCGCGCTGACGACGACGAAGATTGTCGGCAGGACGGCGGTCAAGGGCGTCAGTAAAGCCGTTGACCTAACGGCGGACGCTACGCTCTCGTTGCTCGCCAGCCGCCGTGGGCGCGAGATAGCCACCGACTTCTGGCTCTACACGCAGGGAAAAGAGTATCATCTCGCCTACCGTTTGTTCTCACCCGCGCTGCGCAGTCTCCTGCCCGAAAACGATTTCATCCGTCAAGCCAGTCAATGGGCAGGGACCATTCGCAAGGTTCAAGTGCTCGATGGCATCGTGCGTCAGCATCACGTCGAAGTGCCGACGACGCTGTTGCTCAACGTGGAGGGGAAAGAGGTCGAAGTGCCAGTGGACATTCACGTCGTTCAAGAGGATGAGGAGTGGAAGATAGACGGGTGGGAGGTGAAGACTTGACATCTCTGCAGGCGACGGCTATGATAACGGACAAACTCACCATGCAGGGGAGACAAGCATGAACCGACTCAAAGACAAGGTGGCGCTCATCACCGGCGCCGCCGTCGGCATCGGGCAGGCGTCGGCGATGCTGTTTGCGCGCGAGGGG
>JANWYM010000273.1 GCA_025055355.1 Abditibacteriales bacterium | reverse complement strand
CCCTTCATCATCAACTTCTGATGGCTGCGCCGCCAGAACCACGTCTTGCCTGTCTCGAACGTTCTCTGCACCGCCTCGCGGTTCATATAAGCGAGCGTGAGGACTTCGTTCGTCGCCGCATCCTGAATCACAACAGCCACCAAGCCGTTGGCGTCATATTTGAGTTCGTCGGCAAAAGACATCATTCACTCCTTTCTCGCGACTCTCAGTATTGCCGATTCAAAGGGAAAATGCAAGGCTGTGTTGAAAGGCGAGAAGCGTTATACGAATGAAAGGGGTGGCTTACGGATGTCCCTCGCCTTAACTCCTCTCATCCTATTTGCTGCCTTGCTCTTTGTCCATCGCCTTCGGCGCATACAGAAACATCCGCGACAGTATCCCGCTCGCCGCCTGCGCTGCCGCGAGGCTGGTGCTGACGCGGACGGCGATAACGTTGGTTTCGCCGGGGCGAATCACATCCGTCACGTCGAACTCCATCGGTGACGGACGCACATAGGCTTCCTGATAGGGGCGGTGTCCGACGTATTGCCCGTTGACCCAACACCACGCTTCGGTCTCCACGACGGGCGCGTAGAGCACAACCTTTTTCCCTTTGGCGGAAGCGGGAACGTCCACGTGCAGGCGATACCAGATGTAGCCGAGATAGGGATACCCACGCGCGTCTATGTAGCCCTGCACGTAGAACGGGCGGGTGGTGGAGACGGTTTTCCAGCCCTTCGGGCTGGCAGGGACGCCCGCCCCTGCAGGGCTGGCAGGGACGCCTGCCCCTGTAGGGCTGGCAGGGACGCCCGCCCCTGTAGGGCTGGCAGGGACGCCTGCTCCTGTAGGGCTGGCAGGGACGCCCGCCCCTATAGGGCTGGCAGGGACGCCCGCCCCTACTTTGAGATACCATTCTTCAAACAGTCCGTCGTCGTGTGGGTCGGTGCGGAACGCGGCTTTTTCGGGCAGCAGCGCGATGAGGTCGCCGGTTTTCCCGCTGGTCAGGTCGGCGAGCGATTGGTAATACTTCTGTCGGTCAAGGACGCCCCAATACCAGATGCCGGAGTGGTAGCGCGTTTCATCATGCCAGATGTAAAACGGGTTGATGGCGTGCAGTTGTTTGCGCAACTCCATCATGCGCCCGGCGTGCTGGGCGGCTGCGGCGAAGTCACCTGCGGCTTCGGCGGCGGACATTTTCACGTAGGCTTCTAAGTGGTCGAAGATGAGCCGCTCGGCGCGGACGTGGAGGCGGTCTCGTTCGGTGTCAGCGAGTCGTTCGGCTTCGCTGATGTGCTGGCGCAGTGTCGTCAGCAACGCCGTCGTGTAAATCTCGGGCAGCACGCGGTCTTCGTGACCGTGCATCGGTGATTTTTCGATCGCGTCTTCAATCGCCTCATAGAACGCCCGCATCGGCTTGGCGGCTTTGCCATACCACTTGAGGTAGAAGTCATCCAGGATGGCGTCCACGTCCGCGTTGGCGTTCCACTCCAACTGCGCCCGCAGGTAGCGGCTGGCGATGCCGCACTCCGCCCAGACGTTGCGCGTCTCGTCGTGGAAGCCGATGACGCCCCACTGCTTCATCAGCGGAAAGTCGCGGCGCAACTTGCGCGTTTCGGGCAGCGGCGTCAGCGCGGACACGAGCATCTGGTAGTTGTAGCCGTAGACCCAGACGTTTTTGCTGAGTTGGCACCAACGTCTGAGCATCTGCCCCTGCCGCACCTTCTGCCAGCAGCGCGGGTCATCGTAGGCGTGCAGGGTGCAACTCCAAATCGCGGCGAACATGACCACGAGGTGGTCGTCCAGTTTCACGCCCTGCGGCGGGATGTTCCTGTTGGCGTAGCCGTTGGTGGCGATGTAAACCTCGGGGAACTCGCGGCGCACTGCCGCCGTCACCTTGTTGACGAAGGTGAACCACTCCTCGCTCGTGCTGACTTCACCGGGCACGCCCGGTCGCCCCAGCAAGTCCACAAAGCCCTGATTCAACTTCACCGTCTCCGGGCTGTAATCGCGGGGCAAGCCGTCATCGGGCGCGAAGCCGTAGGAGTTAGCGTGAGGGTTTTTACGAAAGTAGTCCTTGATGATGTCGGCGACCACTTCCACTGTCTTCGGGTTCGTCAAGTTCGGATGGTGCGGGTTGCGGCTGCCGTCGGGGTTCATGGCAAAGTATTCGGGATGTTCCTTGAAATACTTGGACTCTGGGAGAACGTTCCGCACGCTGCTGTCGCCGGGAATGGCAAACATCACCTCCGGGTTCATCTTGTTGCGAATCTTCCAGCGGCGTTCCAGTTCGCGCAACTCCGGCGTGATGTGCAGCCACCAGTTGCGCATGATGAAGTCGGGCTTCTCGGTGACGTGCATCGCAGGAACGGTAATCGTCGCCTGCTTTGGCACGACCTCACCGTATTCGCCGGGCATGAACCAGCGCACGCCCAGACGCCGCAGGAAGTCGTAAACGGCGTATTCCGTCCCGTGATACGGTCCCTCATCGTTTCCCGCCAGCACCAGCCGATGGCCTCTGCAGACGATGACGAAGCCCTCCTCCCGCCGGGCGTTGGTCAACCCCGAAGGGATCTGCACCTTCATCGCGTCCGTGAGTTTGCTCCTGCCGACGAGGACCAACGCCCCCTGTGGGTTCTCAGCGTCCGTCACGATGGGCAGGGTCGCGCCGGTGATTTTAGCGAGGTAAGTCTGCAACTCCTGCGCGGCGAACTTGGCTTTTTCGTTCGCCTGCGCGGATAGCACAATCGTGGCTTTGGGTGCGCCGTTGTCCACGAGGGTCAAACCTCTCTCGGCGGCGCGGCTGAGTGAGACAAGACCAAGAAGGAAGATGAAAGTCAATTGAGCCTTTATGAGCGTCATCATCGCGATTTTCATGGGCACCTTCTCCCAAAATGGGAGGGCGGGGCTCCCACCGAGCCGAACCGTGCTGAAGCGTCGCCCTCCCGAACCAGTTCGGGGCTCCCGTTTCTGCGATTTTCGGCGGCTGGGTGTCCCCAGCGGAACATAAGCAAATCCCTCGGTGAGGCTAACGCTCGCGGTCCTGACGGACAACGTCGTGCTGGCTGATGAGCATCGTCAGATACCGCCGCCAGGGGTCTGGGCGATGTCTTGGCAGGAGCGCAGTGTAACACCGTGCCTTACCAGTGACCCCGCCAGTTCCCCGATAGCCCAGCGCACAGGCGGTTGGGCGGCGACCGCATCGCGCGGAGGTTGAACGAGCCGCAGATTTTTGGACTGATTCATACACATTCCTCCGCCTATCATGGCGAGCGCCGCGAGACGATCCCCTGCGTCAAAACGTCATTGCGCGCGGAGCGAAGCAATCCCCTTCGCTGCTGGAGATGGCTTCGTCGCTCTGCGTCTCGTCAGACATCGAAACTTAGAGCCTATCCGAAAACCTTGCCCTCTGCGTTTGCCAGGAAGACCACAGGGGGTTAGTTGGCTGGTTCTGGACCTCCCCTGCCCCCTCCTTGGTAAGGAGGGGAGAGTTTGCGGATAGGCTCTTAGCGAGGTGGTGGCCTCCACTTCTCCGCCATCCACGCCGCCACTTTCTCCAACATCTCGCGGTCCTCCAACGTGAACGCTGCCAGCGCATCGCTGTCCACGTCAATCTCGCCGATGACCTGACCGTTTTTGAAGATAGGCACGACGATTTCCGATTGCGTTTCGAGGGAGCAAGCGATATAGCGTGGGTCACGGCGCACGTCGTCCACAATGACCGTCGCCGCCTCCCGCACCGCTGCCCCGCAGATGCCTCGGTCAATGGGAATGCGGGTATGCTCCGTTGGACGCCCCACGAAGTGCGTGAGAACCAGCGTGTCCCCGTCCAGCATGTAAATGTAAACGCCAGTGTAAGTCGGCAGCATATCGTGCAGCAGCGTAACCACTTTTTCGCACGCCGCATCGAAGTCGGACACTTCCGCTAAGGCGTCTTGAATTTTGGCTAATACCGCGTGTCGGTTCAACATGCCTCACCTCGTTGGAGTATTATGACCGTGGGGGGAATCGGTGTCAAATGGTGCTAAGAGCCTCTCCGAAAAACGTAGCCCGTCGCGCTGCGCCGGCGGGTTCCGCGACCGCGTCGCGGGCTACTTTGATGTCTGAGGAGGTTGTGACAGACTAATTATAAAGCAGGCGGGGAAAATTTGTCGCTGAAAATTGGAGGACAGCGCGCCAGTGACAGATTCTCCGCGTGAAGAGTTTGCCCGCCCCTGCCGATAACGGAGATGGATTGAATCTCGCGGAGGACTCGTCATGCCTCTGAGCAGGGAACAGACAGAACTCGTCGTCCTGCCGCCCTCGGGGCGATATAGTTGTCATCGGTGTGGGAATTGCTGCTCGCGTTACGCGGTGAGGATTGATAAGTCGACATACGAGCGGTTGGCGGCGGTGGATTGGTCACAGTATGGGGAGCGGTTCAAGGGACGACCCTTGTTCATCCCCTTGGACGCGGCGAAAGAGGGAATCTATTCGCACGAACTGGCGCGCGTCGGGGCGCGGTGCATTTTTCTGGAGGATGACAACCGCTGCCTCATTCACTCCGTCATGGGTGCAGACGCCAAGCCGCTGATGTGCCGCAAGTTCCCCTACAACTTCGTGCGCACGCCCGAGGGCGTGAACGTTTCGCTCGACTTGTTCTGCCCTTCCGCGCTGGGACAGAAGGGTGAACCGATTGAAAACCACCTGTCCGAAATTCGCGGGCTGCTGACCGAGGTTTCCGAAGTCGCCACGCTGCCTGCTGAGGTTGCACTGTTCTTGGACCAAACGCTCAACTGGCGCGATTACGTGGAAGTCGAAAACGCGCTGCTCGCGCTGATGCTGTGCGAAGATGCGACGATGGAAGCGCGTCTGATCGCAGGAACGGCGCTTATCCTTCGCGTCTGTCAGGTGCAACTCCAAGCGCGGATGGAGTCACAACCCGTGCCGCCGGTAGCCCGGACGTTGGGCGAGTTGAACGTAGCGGAACTCCTCGCCCAAGCCGCGAAGACGCCCGCTGCGCCGCTGGTGCATCGGCTGTATCTTGGCGTCACGTTAGCGGCGTTTGAAAGCATGGCAGCCGACGTGCACGGGGAAAAGCCGCTGGGATTCGGGGCGCGGGTGCGGTTGCTGTGCGGCAGCGGGCGCGTCAAACTGTGGACGCTGAACGGTCAGGAAGTGTCGCTCAACCAACTCCGTAAAATCTCCTTCGACACCGCGCAAACCGAGATACACACGCTGATGCAACGTTGGCTCATCAGCAAACTTGAAAGCCGCACCGTCGTTCCTCTGACGACGCTCGTGCGCGGCTGGCATCATTTCGTCGGGCACTTTATCTGGGCGCGTTGGTTCTCGCGGGCGATGGCGTGGCGGCGTGGTAGCAAAGTCGTTGAATGTGACGACCTGTTTGAGGGCATTCAGTTGACCGAAATGGCGGCGCGCACGCTGGCTCCTCAACCGGGCGTCAAATCATTTGGCAAGTTCCTCGACCTCGTTTACGATTCCCCCAAGTTTGTGCCCGCGGCTGTGGCGGACGGCAATTAACGCGGAGAGCAAGAGCAGCGGTGGGAGAGATGAATTGGAGGGGACGCAGCGCTCATGCGGCGCGTTGTTGAAAACCGCGACGAGGCACGCGGGAAGGCGTGCGGCGGGTGATGTCCCACGGGTAACACGAACGCGGACGAAGCCATGCTTGGAGCCAGTTCGGAAGAGCGCGTCAGCCCCGCTGTCCGTGGAAGCGGGGCTGACGCCCTCTTCCAAACTGGATTCAGACCAGCCAAAGAAACAGGAACCAACCGCTTCGCCATACGCCGCAAAGGGAATTCACATTTCCCCCAGCCTGCCGATATTATAGACGTGTCGCAATCCCGACCCGTCGGGACCGGCGTGATGAAAACGTGATGGAGCAACACAATGCCCCTCAAACGGACTTCTATTCGGACGGAGACGCGAGAACCGATCGGCGTGCTGTGGGAGGGCTCATTCTTCGTGCATCATAGCCTTGCCAACATCAACTGCGAG
>JANWYM010000272.1 GCA_025055355.1 Abditibacteriales bacterium | reverse complement strand
CCTGAATTTTAACCGAAGGACATCTTACCCCAAGGGGAGGGGAAA
The DNA here is from genome assembly GCA_025055355.1 of Abditibacteriales bacterium. Lineage (GTDB taxonomy): Bacteria > Armatimonadota > Abditibacteriia > Abditibacteriales > JANWYM01 > JANWYM01. The sequence goes on along the minus strand of JANWYM010000272.1, from coordinate 5,971 downwards.
GATTCCTGACGGCAACCGTGCAACTCCCAAGTATATCACCCTGCCCGTCGCTTGACAAACCGCAGTCCGCAGGCTACAATGTAGCCGCAACCTGTTCGGGGGTGATTTGATGCGTGGGATGGGGATGTTGTGGAGCGCGGTGCTATGGGGCAGCGCGTTGACGTTGGCTGGTGAGCCAGTGACGAAGGTGACGTTCTACGTCGACGCCATCCAGTGAGAGGGCTGCCTGACGCGGTTGGAAACCGCGCTCGCAGACCGCAAGGGCGTGAAAGAGGTCCGCAGCAATCAAGCGGAGAAGCGGCTGGAGGTGCACTACCTCGAATCGCACGTGTCCCTCAGCCAATTAGCGCGCGCTATCGCCGCTGCTGAGCCACTGCACGGCGAGGGTTACGTCGGCGCTCTTGCCTTGAAGGTCGAAGGGCTGACGCCAGGGAATCTCTTCAGAGCCCAGCAGGCTCTCGCTCAAATCAAAGGCGTCAGCCAACCCGCCCTCGACACCAGGGGTAAACAACCCGCCCTCAACCCCCAAGGCAGCCCCTTGCCGATGATGCTGAACGGTAGACAGATGCCCCTCTTCTGGGCAAGTGTCTATCTCGACACCAGAGACAAAACCCGCCTGCTGATGCTGGCGTTCAACAACCCCAAGGGCGAGGTCAAGTTGACACAGTTGCTTGTCGCCCTCAGAGCAGCGGGCTTCAAGGCGGAGGCGTATGTAGTCCCCACCAAACGTTGAAAGGCGAGCGGGGGAAGGATATGTCCATCAAACCTGATAACCAGACCCACGCCACAATCGTCATCGGCGACGCGCGGCAGATGAGCGAAGTCGCGGACGGGTCGGTGCATCTCGTCGTGACCTCGCCGCCCTACTGGCAACTCAAGGACTATGGCGTCGAGGGACAAATCGGCTACCACGACACCTATGAGGAATACATCGCCAGCCTCAACCGCGTGTGGCAGGAGTGCTACCGCACGCTGCATCCGGGCTGTCGGTTGTGCGTGAACATCGGCGACCAGTTCGCGCGATCGGTGATTTACGGGCGCTACAAAGTCATTCCCATTCGTGAAGAAATCATCCGCTTCTGCGAGTCGATTGGGTTCGACTATATGGGTGCGATTATCTGGCAGAAGCAGACGACGATGAACACGACCGGCGGGGCGACGGTGATGGGGTCGTTCCCGTTCCCGCGCAACGGCATCGTGAAGATTGACTACGAGTTCATCCTGCTGTTCAAGAAGTTGGGCAAGCCGCCGAAGGTGACGCGGGAACAAAAGGAAGCGTCGCGTCTGACGCAAGAGGAGTGGGACACCTACTTCGCTGGTCACTGGTATTTCGCGGGCGAGCGGCAGGACAAGCATCTGGCGATGTTCCCTGAAGAGTTGCCGCGCCGCCTGATTAAGATGTTCAGTTTCGTCGGGGAGACGGTGCTGGACCCGTTCATTGGCAGCGGCACGACAGCGCTGGCGGCGCGCAAGTTGGGGCGGAACGCGATGGGTTATGAAATCAATTCAGCGTATCTGCCCCTCATCCGTGCCAAAGTCGGCGAGCCGCTGGAAGTCAAATTCCAACCCCCCCATCTCCAATCCCCTATTGACAAGTCCGTGACGGTCATGCCCTCTAGTCTGTGGCGTATGGCTGACCCCAAGCAGTTTCAGTTCGGTTCGGTGGTGAGCCAAGAGGACAAGGGCAAGCCGCGCGAGGAATTCTACCGCGTCAAAGGCATCATCGCGCCGAACGTGCTGCAACTGCATACAGGGTTGACCGTGCGGCTGTTGGGCGTGCAGCCTATCAACGGACACGAGGACGCGGCATTAGCGTTTCTCTCAAAAATCGCATTGCGGCAGCGCGTGCGGCTGGAGTTCGACGAGCGCAAATATGACGAGGACGGAACGCTTCTCGCCTACGTTTACTCCGAAAACAAAACGTTTCTCAACGCGAAAATCATCCGCGAAGGATACGCCCGCTGCGGCGGCGTTCACAGCCGCGCGGCGCACCTGCAACGCTGCGAGGACGCAGCGCGACGCGAGCGAAGGGGAGTGTGGGCAGATTGAAAATCATCATCAGCAACGAGGAGCTGCGCAACATCCTTAGTGCCCAACCGCCGGCCTTCCCTAAGTACACGACGCAACTCCTCAACCTTGCCAACCAGAACGCACAGGGCACGCGCCCCAAAGTCGTAGGACAATTAAGTGATCTGATGCAGCAGTTCGACGGACGCACATTGGAAGAGTGGGAGGCATGGTATCTGCAACGCCACCCTCATGCGATTGATGCAGCGACAAAGAAGATTGCTGAGATGCTGAAGAACTTCAAAGACGCGCTTAGCCAGATTGATCAGGATTTGATTAAGAAGTGGGTGCGGGATTTGGTCATCGTTCAGACTTTTATCGGCCTGCGCTGCCAGGAGGCAATCCTTCAGAAGGTTGCTGAAGCGCGCGGCGTTAGTTATCGATTAGCAACGTCTGAAGAAGAGGCACAAGGGATTGATGGCTATATTGGCGACGCACCTGTGTCCATCAAACCTCATACATACGACGTGAAAGCCGCACTACCCGAAATGATCAAAGTAAGAATTATTCGCTACCGTAAAATCAAATCCGGCATTGAAGTTGAGTTCGAATGAAGGAAAGGAGCAGCCTCATGCCCAAACAGCAGCCCTCAATAGACGAATTGTTTCTCGGCGCGGCGACGGTCGGGGAGCGCTGGCAAATCGTGATTCCCCGCGACGCCTGCAGGCGATACAACATCAACCCCAAAGACAAGGTGCTGGTCTTCGCCCATCCGCAGGCGAACGGCTTCCTCGTCTGCAAGGCGAGCGCGCTGGAACACGTCGTGCGCGAGATGAAAGCGACGCTGCGCCTGACGAAGAAACCTCCAACCTCCACGAAAGCCAAACCCGCCAAGCGCAAAGAGGACAAGGCGTAAGTCCATGGGTTCATGGGTCAATGAACCGATGAACTTTGCCTTCCAGGTGTGCCGCCAAGAGCCGCTCTGCTTTTTTGGGGTTCTCCCCTTGACATCGCCGTTTGAGGCGGTTATGATGTCTTTCAAACGTTTGAATGAAACGAACGTTAGCATGAAGCGATTGTTAGAACGGAGGGGATCGGATGGACGCCACCCACACCCGCGAGCGTCTGCTGGACACGGCGGAAAGGCTGTTTGCCGCGAAGGGCATCCGCGAGACGTCGCTGCGCGACATTACGGCGGCAGCGCAGACCAACCTCGCGGCGGTCAATTATCACTTCGGGTCGAAGGAGGGGTTGCTGCGCGCCGTCCTCGCCCGCCGCATCGACCCGCTGAATCAGGAGCGACTGCGCCTGCTGGACGGCTACGAGGCACAAGCCGGTGACGCGCCCGTGCCGCTGGAAAAAATCCTCCACGCCTTTACCGCACCGAGCATTACCCTGTGCTACCAAAGCCCTGACTACATGCGCCTCGTGGGACGGATTCTACTCGACCCCGACGCGGCGCTGCGTGAGATGTTTCTGTCGCAGTTCAAAGTGGTTGCCCATCGCTTCCTCGCCGCCCTGTCGCGGGCGCTGCCCACGCTGCCCGAGGCGGAAATCGTCTGGCGTGTCAGTTTTGTGATTGGCGCAGAAATTCATACCTGGATTCACTCCCGCAACCTTGAGTTTTTCTCGGCGGACGCCCTGACCTTTGCCGACGAACAGGACGTGCTGGAACGTCTCATCGCGTTCAGCGTGGCGGGGATGCGCGCCCCGCTGCCGCGCCGCCTGAAAGAACGTTATGAATCCACCAATGGTCAGTCCCGCCATCGCCACCGAACCAACCCGCGAAAGGAGAGTCGGAAGTGAGGCTGCTGAGACAGGAAGGCTGGCATCGGAAGCAATGCATCCTCCGCCTCGTTGGGGCGCTGTGCGTCGTTGCTGTTTCCTTGGATGGGGCGTGGTCTCAAGACCGCGCTCCGTCAACGGCGGAGGATATTTTGTCTTTAGACCAGGCAGTCCACATTGCCTTACAGAACAACCCGCGCCTGAAAGCCGCCATGGCGCGGGTCGGTCAGGCGGAAGCCCGCCTCGGCGCGGCGAAGGCAGCGAGGGGATTTCATCTGAACCTCCAGTCCACCGCGATTCGCTCCGGTCCAGAGGTCAGTTTCTCGCTGGCGCCCTTTGGGGCGGGTGAGGTCGTGGTGTCTCCTACGTTTCGCTACATCCATTCCCTGCAACTGCAAAAGAACGTTTACGACGGCGGGCGGCGCTCGGCGCAGCAGAGCATCGCTGCCATCGGTCGGGAGGTGGCGCAGCGGGGTTTACAACAGACGCGAGATGATATTACGCTGGAAGTGAAAGTCGCCTACTTTGAAGTGCTGCGCGCCCGACGACTGCGCGAGGTCGGACAGGAGACGCTCAAAGCCGCCGAGGAACATCTGCGGGTGACGAAGGCGCGTTTTCAGGCGGGCGTGACCGCGAAGTTTGATGTGCTGCGCTCGGAGGCGGAGGTGGAGGACGCGCGGCAGAGGTTGATTGACGACGAAGCCCTCGTCGCCTTCGCCGAGGCGCAGTTCAACACAGTGCTGGGACGTCCGCTGATGACGCCCGTGAACATCGCCTCCGTTGAGGATATGCCTGTGATGACTGTGACGTTGGAAAAAGCCCTGGAAACCGCGCACACACACCGCCCGGAGTTGCTGGCGTTGCAGCAGCAGGTAGACATCGCGCAGCAGCAGATCCGCCTCGCCCGCGCCGGCTGGAAGCCCAACCTGGATGTGGTGTCCAACTACGACCGCACTAGAGCGACGGCGTTTCAGAGAAGCACTGCGTATGCCCTCACCGCTGTTCTTACCGTTCCGTTGTTTGACAGCGGATTGGCGCGGGCGCAGGTAGCGGAGGCGCAGAAGTCGCTCAAGGAGGCGGAGCAGCATGTTGAGAGTGTCCGTCAGCGCGTGGAGTTGGAAGTCAAGCAAGCCTACTTGAACCTGTCGCGAGCGCGCCAACGCCGCGTGACGGCGGAGAAGCAACTTGCCGCCGCCGCCGAAAGTTTACGCGTGTCGGAGGTGCGTTACAACGCAGGGGTGGGGACGAACGTAGAGGTGACGGACGCGCGCGTGGCGTGGACGCGGGCGCGGTGGAACCAGGTCAACGCGCTCTACGATTATCTCGTCGCCCTCGCGCAGTTGGAACACGCGATGGGGACGACGGTTGCTGCGCTGGCTTCTACCGGATGAAAAGTTCCAGCGGATAAAATCCTTAGGAAATCTCAAGTCGTTATCCGTGAGGACTCTTCATCCGTTTGGAAGAGATGCGTCATGGAGTCATTGACCCCTTGACCGAAGGAAGTTTGGGGGATGCTATGAAAAGAACCATTGCGGTTGTTATCTTGATTGTCGTTGTGCTGGTGGCGGCGTGGGTGATGAGGGGCGGAAGAGCGAGCGGTGCGCCGGGGGCGATGCCGCCGACGGCTGCCCCGCCTGAGGAGCGAGCGATGCCCGTTGAGGTCGCCATCGTGCGGCGTGGGACGATGAGGCGCACGTTGTCCGTGACAGGTTCATTGCGTTCGGATGAGGACGTGCAAATCAGTGCCAAGTTGATTGGAAAAGTCGCTGCCGTCTTCGCTAAGGAAGGCGACCGCGTGCGGCGCGGTCAGTTGCTCGTGCAGTTGGACGACCGCGAAATCCTCGCGCAGTTGCAGCAGGCGCAAGCCGCTCTGCGCGCCGCCGAAGCGCGCTACGCGCAGGCGCGGGACAGTGAGCCGATGAAATACGTGGCGGTGGACGCCGACATCGCCCGCGCCGAGGAGGGTGTGCGCGCCGCCAAGGCGCGATTGAACCAGGCGTTGACCGGCACGACGCTGACGTCGGCGCAGACCGACACCGAAGTCAAACGCGCCGAGGCGATGTTGGCGTCGGCGCGGGCGAACCTGGCGAACGTCAAGCGGGGGGCGCGGGAGCAGCAGCGGCGCATGGCGGCTGCCGAGGTGGAGCGGGCACAGGCGGGCGTGCGGCATGCGGAGGAG
>JANWYM010000271.1 GCA_025055355.1 Abditibacteriales bacterium | reverse complement strand
CCTGTCGCATGACCTCCAGCGCGGCGTGACCACTCTCCACCGCTGTTGGCTTCATGCCCGCATGTGTCAGCCACTCATGAAGAATCCAGCGCGTTGTGCGGTTGTCATCCACCACCAGCACCGGCAGGTCGCGCAGGTCTAACGTTAGCGGGCTGGCAGGTTGACAGCCCACGGCGTTCTCCCGCACGCCGAAGCGGGCTGTGAAGTGGAAGGTGCTGCCGCGGCCCACCACACTGTCGACCCAGATGCGTCCGCCCATCATCTCGACGAGGTTCTTGCATATCGCCAGCCCCAGCCCGGTGCCGCCGAACTTGCGCGTCGTGGAGCCATCCGCCTGCGTGAAGGCTTTAAATATGTCCTGCTGCTTGTCGGCGGGAATCCCAATCCCCGTGTCGCAGACGCGGAAGTGCAGGTAAACGCTGTCAGTGGATCCTTGTAACGGATGAAGCGGGTGATGCGATGGACCCAACGCGGTCAAGCCGGGGAATCCGTTGCTCCCCTCCTCCGGCAGCACTTCCACCCACACCACGACCTCGCCTTGCTCCGTAAACTTAATGGCATTCCCGACAAGGTTGAGAAGGATTTGCCGCAAGCGTCCGGGGTCTCCGATTAAAACGGCGGGAACGTCGGGCGCGAAGTGATACGCCAGTTCCAGCCCCTTCTCGTGGGCGCGCACGACGAGCGTCTTGATCGTGTCACTGACGCAGTCGCGCAGGTCGAAATCAATCTGCTCCAGCGTCACCTTGCCCGCTTCAATCTTTGAGAAGTCGAGAATGTCGTTGATGATGGTCAGCAGCGCCTCGGCTGACGCCTGGATGGTTTCGGCGTACTCGCGCTGCTCGGGCGTCAGGTCGGTGTCGAGCAGCAGGCTCGTCATCCCTATCACACCGTTCATCGGGGTGCGAATCTCGTGGCTCATGTTGGCGAGAAACTCGCTTTTGGCGGCGCTGGCTAACTTCGCTTGCATCGCCATTTCCTTTGCCCACGTCAGGGTCTTCTCGAGGTGCTCGTTGAGGGCGATGAGTTCACGGTTGGCGTCTTCAGCCGCTGCGCGGGCTTGGCGCAGTTCTTCTTCGGCTTGTTTGCGATACGTAATATCTTGCTTGATGGCGATGAAATGGGTAATTGTTCCCCTTTCATCGCGCACGGGCGCAATCGTCATGTCCTCCGTGTAAAGGTCCCCATTTTTGCGCCGGTTAATGATCTCACCCTGCCAGACCTCCCCGGCGAGAATGGTCTCCCACAAGTGCTGATAGAATGCTTGATTGTGCTGCCCAGAGCCGAGTATGCGTGGATTCTTGCCGAGGACCTCTTCAGGGCGATAACCCGTCATTTTCGTAAAAGCCGGGTTCACCCATTCGATATTTCCTTGGCGGTCGGTAATGATGATCCCGTTAGCCGCCGACTCCAGGGCGGCTGTGTGGAGGCGGAGTTGTTGCTCGGCGGCTTTGCGCTCGGTGATGTCTCGCACGACGCTGGTGAAGATGCGGCGGGCGCCCAGTTGCACCTCGCCCACGCGGATTTCCAACGGAAAATCAGAGCCGTCTTTACGCCGCCCCACTACTTCTCGGATAGCGCCGATGACCCTCCTTTCGCCGGTGCGGAGGTATCTCTGGATGTATCCGTCGTGTTCCTCGCGGTAGGGCGAAGGCATCAATACGTTGACTTTCTGACCGATGACCTCCTCAGCCTTGTAGCCGAAGATACGTTCAGCGGCGGGGTTGAAAGACTCGATGATGCCCTGCTCGTTGATAGCGATAATCCCATCTGCCGCGTGGTTCAGGATGGCTGCTGCCTGGGCTTGACCCATGAGAGCGGCATTGCGGAAGGGACGAATGAGAACCCACCACAGGACGGGCGCGCTCAGAAGAGTCAACAGGCAGGTATCAGCGAGGGCTTGAACCCACATCGGCAGATTAAACGGTAGCAGCAGCGGCATTAGAAACATGACGGCTGCCTCTGCGATGAATATGACGACTAACGTTGCCGCTATCCAACGGCCCGGTGACCCCAGTCAGTTTGAAATTCGTTGATCCACGGTTCGTCCTCCTGGTGTTTCCCGTCGTTGCCTGTCATTCGCCAGTTTTGCCTCCGAGGGCATTGTGCCTTGTCTGCTCCACGCTTTCACAAAACTGGCAAGACACGATGCGAAAGAATAGGATTGAGTTTGGGAAATTGGGAAATTGGGAAATTGACCGATGGATTGATTAACTCAATATGCCTCTGATAGCAATCGCCTTAGTATTGATGTCATGCGTGCTGCACGCCTTTTGGAATCTGCTGCTCAAGCGGGCGCGGGACAAGTTGGCGTTCACCGCTCTGTTTCTGCTGGTTACACCGCTGATTTACCTGCCGATGTGCGTCGCCCTCATCCGCAGCGCAACGATGCCGCCGAGAGGATGGCTATGCGTGCTGGGGACGGCGGTGGTCTATTTTGGTTACTTCGTCGGGTTGGCGAGGGCATACGTGGACGGGGAGTTGTCCATCGCATATCCGCTGGCGCGCGGCGTCGGACCCGCGCTGACGCTGGTGTGGGGCGTGTGCTTCCTGCAGGAGCGCCCGACCGCGTGGGGCATGGTTGGCGTGGGGCTTATCCTCGGCGGCGCGACCGCGCTGCACTATCGGCGCGGAACGAAGTGGAGTTGGCGCGCGCTCACGTCACCGTCGTCGTTGGCGGCGTTGTTCGTCGGGTTGATGTATAGCCTTTACAGCCTGATTGACAAAGTGGGCGTCAGCCACCTGAAAATCCACCCTGCAATTTACATCTACCTGACCTACTCCGTCGCTGCCTTGATGGTCGCGCCGTGGGTCTTGTGGCGGCAAGGCGCGGAGGCACTGCGCCAAGAGTGGCAACGCAACCGCGCGTCCTGCCTCGCCGTCGGTGCATTGAACTTGCTGGCTTACCTGCTCGTCCTGTTTGCGCTCTCCCTACCGCACACGCCCATCAGTTATCTCGTCCCGCTGCGCACGGCATCCGTGTTGCTGGGGGTCGTGTTCGGCGTGGAACTGCTGGGCGAGGAAGGACGCTGGACGAAAATCGGCGCGGCGGCGCTGATGATGACGGGCATCGCGCTGATAACGTGGCGGGGATGAGGACGGGGGGAATTGTTACCCGCTGGGGGATTAGAGGGTAGGATGAGGCACTGATATGACCTAAAGTCCAAAACTTGAAACGCTCTACTTGCGCTTTTTCAGGGCGCGCCGGACATGCCACCACTGTTTGGCGCGGTGCAGCACACCGCGCCAATCGCGTCCGGTCTCGCGGTGGCGGAAAGGCACAGGCACTTCGCCGACGCGCGCGCCGGCGCGAAGGGCGTCAATCGTGAGGGCGACTTCCACCCCAAAGCCGCTTTCAATTTTGCCGATGCGGTCCATCAGGGCGCGGGTCAGAGCGCGTTGGCCGGACAGCGGTGCGGTGGGTTCAAAGCCCGTAGCCCGCTTGATGCCTTCTCGCGCCGCGCGCAGCACAAACCCCGCCCCGCCTTTGCGCTGCGCGGGCGGAAGGACGGCGATGGTCATGTCCACGTCCCCCTTCAACACTGGCTCCAGCAGTGCGCCCGCGTGCTGCGCGGTTTCGCCCAGGTCGGCATCGAGGAACATCAGCACGTCGCCGCGCGCGACGGCAACGCCCGCTGTCAATGCCTCCCCCTTGCCGCAGTTCTGCGGCAGACGAATCACCCGCACGCCGCCCAGCGCCGCCGCCTCCGCCGTGTTGTCCGAGGAACCGTCGTCCACGACGATAATCTCATCCACCTGCGGAATCGTTTGCACGGCGCGCACCGTGTCGGCGATGCGCTCGGCTTCGTTGTAGGCGGGAATGATAACGGAGACCATCAAAAATGGTCAGGGGTCAATGGCGGCTGGTTGAAGCAGTCGCGAGCATTGATCGGGAGCGCTGGCCCTTATTTGACTGAGGGCAACAACCCCTCCGCCGTCGTTTTCACGCCAAAGTGACCGTTGTAACCTGACAGCGCGAGGACGAGCGCGACTTGTCCCATCGGTGTGTTCACGTTGTCCACGGTCGAAATCCCGACGCGTTGGTAGACGGGGATGAACGAGTGCGTCACGCCCGTCGTTTCGCAGCCGACGCACAGCACATTCAATGCCTTCAACGTCTTGATGAGCGGGACGTCCATGCGCTGCGCCGCGTCGGCGTTCTCTTCCTCATCCCCCCCGACTATCACCACGGCGTTGGCGGGCTGCGCGTAATCGCCACTGGACTGAAGGAATCCTACTTTGTGAAGGTAGTTCATCGTGCCCAACAGGTCGCCACCCGCCAAGGTGTGAGCGACCACTTGCGACAGGATCGCTTGCTCACTCGTCTCGGTGATTTGATACCGCTGCGCCAAACGCTGCACCACGTCCTTGGGCACTACCGCGCCGTGGCGGTTGATGAGGGTGACAGAGACAACGCTGGCACCCGCTTGGGTCAGCACCTTCACCAACTCGTCGTGCAGCGTCGGGAAATCGTGGCGCCCGGTCGTATGAACGATGGCAATGCGTCTGCCCACCAGCCGCTCGTGAATGAGATGCGGGAAACTGGCGTTGAAGTATCTCTCGTAAGTCTCAATCTGCGTTTTGAGGTTTTCCTCAGCGGCTTTTTTCCTCTCCAGTTCCTGACGGTAGCGTTCAAACTCGCTTTTGAATCCCTTCTCGATGCGCTGGCTCAACGCCTCCACCGACGGCTGACTGGTCATCCCCGCTCCCGCAAGCACGCCGACGCCCAACGCGATGAACACCGCCACCAACGTGACCACGAGGTAACGAATGTCAATCCCCATCTCACAACCCCCGCAGGGAGCGCACGAACAGTTCCAACTGCGTGCCCCAGATTTTAATGATGTGCCGCGTTTGGGGGGAGGACATCAGCACAATGACCGCGCTGATGAGACCAGCGCACAGGAGCAGCAGCAGATAGAGCGGACGCACGCCCTGACCGTAAAGTTTGCTGACGCCCCTGGCATCCACCAACTGCGTGCCGACCTTGAGGCGCGTGAGGAACGTGCTGGCAAAGCCGCGCCGTCCCTTGTCCAAAAAGTCAATCAGGTTGGAGTGCGTGCCCACCCCAACGATGAGTTCTGCACCTTTTTCGTAAGCGAGCAGCATGGCGACGTCTTCGCTTGTGCCGGTCGCTCTGACGACTTTCGCGGGCAGTCCTAACCGCTCCAGGCGCTCCAAGCCGGGGGCGCGTCCATCGGGGTAGGCGTGAACGATGAGCTCCGCGCCGCACTGAAGGGCGGCATCGCTGACGCTGTCCATGTCGCCGAGAATGATGTCGGGGCGGAGCCGCTGCCAGCCGAACCAACCGACGCGCTGCCCCAACACCGCATCCGCGCCGCCGTCTACGGCGATAATGACGGGGCGCACCTCCTCGATGTAGCCCCGAATCGCGTGCAAGTCCTCGCGGTATCCCTCGCCACGCACGACGACGAGCACGTGCCGCCCGGCAAGTTGCGTGCGCAGGTCGGGCAGTTCCAGCGATTCCGTGAGGACATGCTCCTCTTGGGTCACATAATGGAGCGTGTTCTGCACAAACTGACGCAGTTCCTCGCGCACGTTTTCTTTGGTTGCCGCAAGTTTCTGCTCGATCAGTTCGGGCGTGAGCAGTGTCCCGCGCAGCGACGTCCCATTGCAGCGCACCTCTGCCGTCTGCGCATCGATCTCCGCTGTATCCCCCTCGTGCAGAGCCGTCATCGCCTCCGCGCCCACGTTGTCAATCAGCACCACCCCCGCCCGCGCCAGAATCGCCGGTCCGCGATTGGGGTAGCGACCGGAGATGAACTCCGACGCGTTGACCACCGCGCTCACGCCGCTCTCGGCTAAACTCATCGCCGCGACGCTGTCCAAGTCGCGGTGGTCAATGACCGCGATCTCCCCCCGGCGCAGTCGCTTCACGAGGTTCTTCGTGCGGCGGTCCACCCGAATTGTGCCTCTTACGATGGATGACATATTCCCCATGGGAGGGTGAGGCTCCCGCCGAACCCGGTGGCTCCGCTGGAGCGCCGCCCTCCCGAAC
>JANWYM010000270.1 GCA_025055355.1 Abditibacteriales bacterium | reverse complement strand
CGGGGCGGTCTATCACGAACAGGGCGACGCCGCTAAAGCCGCTGAATCGTTCCAATCCGCGCTGCAGATCGTCAAGGGCTTGAACAACAAGCCACTGGAAGCGTTGACGCTCAACAACCTCGGCGCGGTGCAGGAACAACTGAACAAATTGCCCGAAGCCCTCGCCGCTTACGAGGGCAGCGCGCAAGCCTACAAAGCAGCGGGCGACAAGGCAGGGGAGGCGCGGGCGCTGGTCAATGCAGGCAACGTGCAACGTCGCTTGAAAAAACTCCCTGAAGCGCTGGCGTCCTACGAAGCGAGCCTGAAACTGCGCCGCGAGTTGAACGACAAAGCGGGCGAAGCCGATGTGCTCATGGGCATCGGGGCAGTCCATCATGAACAGGGCGACCCGAAAAAAGCCGCTGAGTCGTTCCAGTCCGCGCTGCAGATCGTCAAGGGCTTAAACAACAAGCCGCTGGAGGGGTTGACGCTCAACAACCTCGGCGTGCTGCACGAGCAGATGGACAACCTCCCAGCGGCGGTCGCTGCCTATCAGGACAGCGCGAAGGCTTACCGCGAAGCGGGTGATAAGGGCGGCGAGTCGCGTGCCCTCTCCAACGCGGGCAACGCGCTGCGGGCGCAGAAGAAGTTCCCCGAAGCACTGGCGGCATACGAAGCCAGCCTCCAACTCAAGCGCGCGTTGGGCAATAAAATCGCCGAAGCCGACTTGCTCATGGGCATTGGAGCGCTCCACCATCAGATGGGCGAGGCGCAGAAAGCCACCGCCGCGTTTGAAGCCGCCTTGCAAATCGTGCGGGCGCAAAAGAACAAATCGCTGGAGGGGCTGACCCTCAGCAACCTCGGCGCGTCCTACGAAAAACTCAACGACCATGCCGCCGCCCTGACGGCGTATCAGGACAGCCTCAAAGCCTACCGCGAGGCGCAAGACAAAGCCAACGAGGCGCGCGTGCTGGTGGCGCTGGGCAACGTGCAACGGGCGCTGAAGAAAAACACCGAAGCGGTGGCGTCCTACGAGGCGAGTTTGAAACTGCGCCGCGAGTTGAACGACAAACCCGGCGAAGCCGATGTGCTCCTGGGCTTAGGGCTGCTGCACCATCAGATGGGCGACGCAAAAAAGGCGGCGGCATCGTTTGAGGCAGCGGTGCAGGTCGTGCGCGGGTTGAAGAACAAACCGCTCGAGGCGGTGACGCTCAACAACCTCGGCGCGATGCAGGAGAGGTTGGACAACCTGCCCGCCGCGCTGGCGGCGTATCAGGAGAGCGCAAAAGCCTACCACGAAGCGGGCGACAAAGCGGGGGAGGCGCGGGCGCTGGTCAACGCGGGCAACGTGCTGCGGGCGCAGAAGAAAAACGCCGAGGCGTTGGCGTCCTACGAAGCCGCCCTCGCCCTCCGTCGTGAGGTCGGTGACAAGGCGGGCGAAGCCGACTTGCTCATCGGCATGGGCGTCCTCCACCAGCAGACGGGCGAAGGTGGCAAGGCGACAGCGCTATTTCAGGAGGCATTGCACATTGTCCGCGAGCAGAAGAACAAAAAGTTGGAGGGCTTGACCCTCAGCAACCTGGGTGCGGCGCACGAAAGGGCAAACAATCTCAACGCCGCGCTGATGGCGTATCAGGACAGCGCGCAGGCGTTCCGCGAAGCGGAAGACAAAACCAACGAAGCCCGCGTGTTGGTCGCGCTGGGCAACGTGCAGCGAGCGTTGAAAAAAGCGGACGAGGCGCTGGCGAGTTACGAGGCGAGCCTGAAACTGCGGCGCGAACTGGACGACAAAACCGGCGAAGCCGATTTGCTCATGGGCATCGGTGCGGTCTATCATGAGAAGGGCGATGCCGCGAAAGCGGCGCAGTCGTTCGAAGCCGCGCTGCAGTTGATTCGGGCGCAGAAAAACAAGGCGTTGGAGGCGGTAACGCTCAACAACCTCGCCGCCATGCACGAGCGGCTGAACAACCTGCCCGCCGCGCTGACCGCGTATCAGGACAGCGCCAAAGCCTACCGCGAAGCGCAGGACAAAGCGGGCGAAGCGAACGCGCTCATCAACGCCGCTGTCGTGCTGCGCAACTTGAAGAAACTTCCCGAGGCGTTGGCATCTTACGAAGCCGGGCTGAAACTCAAGCGCGAGTTGGGCGACAAAGCCGCTGAAGCCAACGTGCTGATGAATATGGGCGTGGTTTACCACGAGCAAGGCGACGCCAAAAAAGCCGCCGAGTCGTTTGAAGCCGCCTTGCAGGTGGTGCGGACGCAGAACAACAAATCCCTCGAAGGGCTGACGCTCAACAACCTCGGCGCGGTGCAGGAGCAGTTGGGCAACCCGACAGCGGCGCTTTCAGCCTATCAGGACAGCGCAAAAGCCTACAAGGAAGCAGGCGATAAAGCGGGCGAGGCGCGGGCGCTGCAAAACGTCGGCAACGTGCGGCAGAACCTGCGCCAACTGCCCGAAGCCCTCGCCGCCTACGAAGCGAGCCTTGCGCTGCGGCGCGAGTTGGGCGACAGGGCAGGGCAGGCAGACCTGCTGCTGCGTATCGGGTTGTTGCATCATCAGCGGGGGCAAAGCGCGAAAGCCGTCGAGTCGTTTGAAGCGAGTTTAGAAATCACGCGGGCGTTGGGCAACAAGCCGGTCGAAGCCGCGACCTTGAGCAACCTCGGCACGCTCTACGAGCAGACCGAGGCGATGATTCCCGCGTTGGGCGCGCACGAGGGAGCGTTGCAAATTTACAGGGAGTTGGGCGACAAAGCGGGCGAGTGCCGCTCGCTGGTCAACCTCGGCAACGTGCAACGCGGGCTGCGCAACCTGAGCGCGGCGCTGCAGTTCTACGAGCAGGCGTTGCAGTTGGCGAACGAGTTGGGCGACAACGACAACAAGTTCCGCTGCGCGCTGGGGCGCGCGCTGGTGTTCACTGCGCAGGGCCGCTGGCAAGAGGCGCGTGCGGAATACAAGCAGTGCTTCAACGTGCTGAACCTGATGCCCGTCGGATTTGCCTTTAACGCCACCGGCAACTTGACCTTAGGCGACCGCCGCGCTCTGCGCGAGAACCTCGCCGGCACGGCGTTCCGCCTGCAAGCCGCCGAAGAGAAACCCACCGGCGACGACGCGAAGAAAGGCAGCACGTTCGCTGAAGTCGCGTTCGCCGATGTCGAATCGCTCCGCGCCTTCGGGTTCTTTGAAACGCTCTCGGCGCGGCGCGTGTCAGTGCGCGAGGGCGCGAACGCCGACCTCGTGCGCCGCGAGCGCGAACTGGCGACGCGCATCGCCTTGCAGGAAAGAATGTTGGTCGCGCTCAAAGGACAGCCCGGCGAACGCGATGCCAAACGTATCGCTGAACTCGAAGCAAAACTGCAAGCCGACCAGCAAGCGTGGCAAAACGTCCTGCAAACGCTGCGGCAGACCAAATACGGGAAACTGCGCTTCCCCGAACCGATGACGGTCGCGGAGGCGCGCAAAATGCTGCCCGCCGATGCCGCGCTGCTGTCGTATCACGTTCTGCCCAATCAAACGGTGTTGTTCGTCGTGACCAAAACCGGCTTCAGCCAGCACCCGATTGCGCAGACGCGCTTCGCTCTGGAGCAGAAGGTCTCCAAACTGCTGTCCCTTCTCTCGCAAGGCGCGTTGGATGAGACGCTGGGCGAGTTCACGCAGGTCAGCCACGAACTTTACAAACTCCTCGTCGCGCCTGCTGCCGCCGAACTGAAAAGCGTCAAGCGTCTGGTGATTGCCGCCGACGGCGTGCTGAGTTACCTGCCGTTCGCCGCCCTCGTCTCGTCCACCGAAAGCCGCAAATACCTGGTGGACGATTACGTTCTGAGCGTCCTCCCGTCGCTGAGTGCGGTGGACTTCAACCGCGAGGGGCGCGGCAAATGGAAGCCTACCACACCGCGCGTGCTCACCGCGTTCGCCGACCCCGACCTGAGCGGCTTCAAACTCAAGGTGCAAAGCACCGCCGATGCACCCGACGCCACGCCCGACGAAAAGTTATTGCCGCTGACGTTGAGCGCGAACGAAGCCAACGCGGTCGCGGCGCTGTTCAAGGGCAAAGAGAAAGTCTACCTGCGGGCGGAGGCGAACGACCAACGAGCCAACGCCGACGCCGCCACCTCGGCGTTCCTGCTGTTCTCGACGCCGATTCGTCTGGGAGACGACGCGCCCTCGGCGGTCGGCATCGCGTTGTCCAAAGGCGGTCAGGGGGATGGCTTCATAGGGACGGAGGAAATTATTAACCTCAAACTCAACGCCGAACTCGTCGTGCTCTCTGGCTCTTACGTCGTGCCGGACAAACTGTCATCGGGCGAAGGCATCAACCTCCTGCTGCGTGGACTGCTTTACGCCGGGGCGGACAGTATCGCATTGAGCCTATGGCGCGTCAACGACCCGGCGCGGGTGCAGTTCACGGAATCGCTGTTCGCCGCGTTGAAATCGCAGATAGCCGGCGGCTACCTCGACAAAGCCGACGCGCTGCACCGCGCCCAACTCAAACTGCGGCAGAACAAAGCCACCGCGCACCCGTTCCACTGGGCGGCGTTCGTGCTGGCGGGGGATTGGTTCTGAAAACTAAGACGTGATACGTAAACGGCTCTGACGCATTAGGCATGACGTATTACGCCTCACGCCTCACGCGATTATTTTTCTCAAACGCTTGACACGCCCCACAGAATGAGGTATAGTTGTGTTGTTCGTTGGCTGGACCCAAGTGTTGCTGGCGGCGCGTGCAGTTCCTCCGGCAGTTCTTTGGAGACAGACGACAGACTAACCAAAGAAGGAGGAATAGGTATGGCACGGGGAACCGTCAAGTGGTTCAACGACGCGAAAGGCTACGGCTTCATCGAGCAAGAGAACGGTGGCAAAGACGTCTTCGTCCACTTCTCCGCGATTCGCAGCGAAGGCTTCAAAACCCTGCGCGAAGGGCAAGCCGTTGAGTTCGACGTCGTTCAAGAACCCAAAGGTCTCAAAGCCGCCAACGTCGTCATCCTGTAATCAGCGACGACCGACGACGGACGCAGACAAAGAAAGCCCTGTCTTCCCGGGGAGGCAGGGCTTTTTATTTATCGGGCTCCTGAACCCGCCCCGCCGCATCCGAGAGGCACACGAACCCCTCTGCCCGTTGCTCCCCCGCTTTCACCACCGCCTGCCGATAACGACTCACTAAACTTTTGCGTTTTGTCCTCTCCTTCGAAAGCGCCTGTCATGGCGAGCGGGGCGCGGCAGTACCCCCCTTGGGGAAGGGGAAAGGCTATGATAGTGACCGCGTCACTCCTGAACGTGTTCCAACAGGAGCGGAAAAAGCCAAGCGGCGGCGAAGAAAAGGGAGTGATGAAATCCCCTACTCGCACGATGAAGCGAGAGTTAAAATGGCATCACGAGGAAGCAGGAAAACGAAGATCATCAAGGGTTACGCCGTTGCGGATGGAGTCCTCAACTTGTTGGGAGCGGGAGTTACCCCGATCCCAACAAGTTATGGACCCCACACCCAACTGCGTCACTCTCGTCTTTCTCACGGCGCGATGAAAACAAGTATTTCAAGGCTACTTGTCGTTGCCTTAGTGGGAGGGAATCTTTGGGTAACAGGTCCGATGTTACCTCCATCAGCAGGCAAAGCACTTATCGAGTGGCACTTCAACCGCGGCGGGGATGGGGAGGGTTGGCAGCCGAACGTGTATATGAAGGATGTGAAGGTGGCAGGCGGGGTGCTATCGTTCCGCACCGAAGGTGCAGACCCAATTCTGGAACTGCGCCCGCTGATGGAGGTGAAGGCATCGCCATGGCAGGCGATTGAGATACGCTTGAAAGCCGACCGCGATGGCGTCGCGGAGTTCTTCTGGAGCAACACGACGCAGACGGAATACGGCGGCTTCTCGCCCGGCAAGCAGACGCCGTTCAACGTCGTCGGCGACAATCAGTGGCGCACTTATCGCGTCTTCCCGTTCTGGCACACGGAGGGCAGAATCATGCGGCTGCGGTTTGACCCTTACGATGGGGCGAAGTTTGAGGTTGATTTCATTCGCATCGTTGAGTTGCCGATGCCTCCGCCTGCGGAACGGGCGGACTTTGCTTTTA
>JANWYM010000026.1:12503-18300 GCA_025055355.1 Abditibacteriales bacterium | reverse complement strand
AAAACGAAAATCGGCTGCACGGGCGCGTCGGGCGGCGGGCAGCAGACGATGTATCTCATGGCGACCGATGACCGCGTCCAGGTCGCCGTGCCGACAGTGCTGATCTCCTACTTCAAGCGGATTCTGTTTCCGACTGAACAGACCCACTGAACCTGCAACCACGTGCCCGCCGTGCTGCGGCACACTGACCAACCCGAGATGACGGCAATTTTCGCGCCCAAGCCGACGCTCTACATCTCCGTCACTGGCGACTGGACAGCGCCGTTCCCCCAGGAAGAATATCCGCCCATCCGCGCCATTTACGAGGCGTTGGGCGTCCCTGACCGCGTGGACTCAAAGCAATACGAGGGGGGACATGACTACAACAAAACGATGCGCGAGTGGATGTATGCGTGGTTCAACAAATGGCTCAAAGGGATTGACGACCCGCTTGCTGCCGTCGAACCCGACATCCAACCCGAACCCCCCGAAGTCCTCAACGCGATGGACAGACCGCCTGCCGACAACAAAGGGAGCGAGGGCATCATCGCCTACTTCCTCGAGAAGTTCACCTTCCAAGAACCGCAGCCGCGCTCGCGTCACGAGTGGAACACTTTCAGCCGTCGCTTCCGCGAGCGATTGATGGATTTGCTCGGGCAAGGGGAGGCCT
Organism: Abditibacteriales bacterium; assembly: GCA_025055355.1. Taxonomy (GTDB): domain Bacteria; phylum Armatimonadota; class Abditibacteriia; order Abditibacteriales; family JANWYM01; genus JANWYM01. The sequence continues at coordinate 17,651 of JANWYM010000026.1, read as the reverse complement.
CTGCCGAGCCCGTCAACGCTACGACCGTCGCCACAACGGTATGGCGCGGCTACACGGTTGAGAAAATCGCTTACACCAGCGAGATCGAAATCACCGTGCCTGCCCTGCTCTTACGCAACACGCAACACGGAATACGCAACAGGTCTCCCGTCGTCATCGCCCTCGCGCCCCACGGCAAATCCGACCTGCTCAACAACCACGCCGCGTTTGTCGAAGACCTGCTGCAACGCGGCTTCACCGTCTTCGCGCCCGACGTGCGCTTGCGTGGCGAACTGCACATCAAGTGGGACTTGAACAGCATTATTTGGGGACGCCCGGAGGTCGGCATGGCGGGGCACGATGTCAAACGGGCAGTGGACTTTCTCCGGCAGCGCAGTGACGTGGACAGACGGAAAATCTTCTGCGTGGGGCTGGGGGAAATGGGCGTGACAGCTCTCGTCAGCGGCGTGTTCGACGACCGCATCGCTGCGATTGCTACAGACGATTTGGGAAGGACTTACCGCCGCGGACGCGAGCGCCCGCTCCTGCCACGCCTGCTGCGCTACGGTGACCTGCCGCAGATGGCGGCAACGCTCGCCCCGCGCCCGCTGTGGCTCAACCGCGCCGAGCCGTTGGGCGAGTTTGAGTTCTCACGCAAAGCGTATGCCGCTGCGGGCAAATCTGACGCGCTGCGCTTGCCCAGCATGGCAGCCGACGCAGCGGGAAAAGCGATTGTGGAATGGTTAGCAGGACTGTCTCAATAGCAGAGCCTTCGCCAACGGATGAAAAGTTTCAATGGATGTGACTTTCAGAACTGCGTGTCGTCATCCGTGGGCGCATTTCATCCGTTGGCGAACATCGGCTGGTGAAATGACAACCCCTGAACGTCCCTACGACTTACTTCTGAAAGGCGGACACGTCATTGATGCGGCGAACGGCGTGGACGGTGTGCGCGACGTCGCCATCAAGGGCAACAAAATCGCCGCCGTCGCTGCCGACATTCCGACGGCGCTGGCGCGGAAGACCATTCATGTCGCGGGCTACTACGTCACCCCCGGTTTGATTGACATCCACGCGCACGTCTTCGGCGGCTTCGCGGGGTGGCTGTTTCCCGACCAGCACTGTTTCCCCAACGGCGTCACGACGGTGGTGGACACGGGCAGCGCGGGCTGGAAAAATTTTGAGGAGTTCAAGGAGACTATCATCGCGCGCTCCCAAACCCGCGTTCTCGCGTTCCTCAACATCGTCGGCGCGGGGATGGGCGGCGCGGTGGAGCAGGACGTCAGCGAGATGGAGCCGGAACCGTGCGCGAAGATGATTGAGAAATACCCTGAATACCTCGTCGGCTCCAAGACGGCGCATTTTCGCGGGCACGGTTGGACGGCGGTGGACGGCGCGGTGCAGGCAGCGCGACGCAGCGGCACGATTGCGATGATTGACTTCTATCCCCAGCCCGAGCGCAGTTACCAAGACCTCATTCTGCAGAAGTTATCCCCCGGCGACATTCACACGCACCTTTACGCTTCACACATTCCGCTGCTCAACGCGCAAGGCGAGGTCAACGCCTATATGCACGAGGCGCGGCAGCGCGGCATCATCTTCGACTTGGGGCACGGCGCGGGGAGTTTCTGGTTTCGCATCGCCGCGCCCGCTATGCAGCAAGGTTTCCCGCCCGACACCATCAGCACCGACCTGCACAAAAACAGCGCGCTGCTCCCTAACGCCACCATGACTGTCACCATGTCGAAGATGCTCAATCTCGGCATGTCGCTGTCGGAAGTCGTCATGCGCTCAACCTTCATACCTGCGCAAGTCATTCGTCGTCCTGAACTCGGCACGCTAAGCGTCGGCGCGTGCGCGGATGTGGCGGTGCTGGAACTGTTGGAGGGGGAGTTTGGATTTCTCGACGCGGGGCTTGCGCGCATGGACGGCGACCGCAAACTGCAATGTGTCCTCACGATGCGCAGCGGCGAAATCGTCTGGGACCTCAACGGCATCAGCCGTCCCGCGTGGCAGGCGGCGGGGCAGTATCAGAGGATAGGGCAATATGACTGAGCGGCTTTGCGTCCGCAGCGGCGACTTGCCTGCCGCCCAAAGTTGAAACGCGCCTCAGGCGTTGAACGTCTGACTGGCGTGAGATAGATGCGAGAGGAGGAAGCGCTTGGATCCGAAGCGGTTGACGATTTTAGACCAGAGCGTAGGGCGCGGCGAACCCCTGCCTGCCGCGCCTTCCGCTGTGCCGCGTTTTCTGACCAGTCCTTATCTGAGTGTTGTTCTCCGCGCTATCGTGGGCGCGATGTTCATCACAGCGGGGTGGGGCAAAACGGGGACGAACTTTGAGGGTGTCCTGATGGAGTATAAACTACTGCCGCTGGCGCTCGTGCCGACGGTGGCGAAGGTGCTGCCTTACGTCGAGCTGCTCATCGGCGTCTGTTTCTTCGCCGGTCTGTTCACGCGCCTGAGTTGTGTGTCCATGATGGGGCTACTCCTCATCTTCATCGGCGCTATCAGCATCGCTTGGGCGCAAGGCAAAACGCACCTGGACTGCGGCTGTAACCCCATGCTGGCGAAGCTCGGCTTGCAGGAGAAAGTCGGACCGTTGCCGATTGTGCTGGATACCCTGATGTTCCTCTCCGCCCTGCAGGTGTTCCTCTACGACCGGCGACTCCTCAGCCTCGACGGGTGGCTGACGAAGAACGAGACATGATGAGTCAATGAGTTCATGAATCCATTGACCCATTTGAGCCGCTCCCGTCAATCCCCTCGGAGGAGGAGTCGGGAGAGGGGAAAGATCATGATGACAACCGTATCACCCCTGTCTATCTCATTCCTGACTATCCGGTTTGAAGTAACGAATATCCGTGATCGCCCCCGTCCGTTTCTCCGCTGGTTGCCACACCGCTTTGACCTTCATGCCGATGTGCACGGCGTCGGGTTCGACCTCGCCCAGCAGGTGCAAAATGCCGACGCGGGGTGAGGTGCCGTCAAGGTCAATCACCGCCGGAATCTGCGGTTCGGCGATGCGCTTCACGTCCCACGTGACATAGCAGAGCGAGAAGGTATTGACCGTGCCTGTGTCCGCCAGTGGCACGAACTCGCTCATCGGATGAAAGCACCGCTCGCAAAACACGCGCGGCGGCACGACCGTGCGCTCGCAGCGGCGGCAGCGCACGCCCAAAATCACGCCCTCTTTCAACGCGGCGAGGTAGCGTCCAACCGCCACGCCTTCGTCCCACGCGTATTCGGCGCGCAGCGTCCAGTGTGTCGTGAGGAAGCGTCCGCTGGTGAGGTCTAATTCGGTCAGAGGAGTGCCCGGGAAGGTAGCCATTGCGTTCTCCCATTCTGCTTGATACAAAAGTCACACCGTTGCTTACATCATCTTCCCCCTCCAGAACCGTCCTCGTCGTCGTCCTCGTTCTCGAACCTTACCGACGACGAGGACGATGCTCGAGAGGGAGGACGATGTAAGCAATGGCGTCACTCTGGTGATGATTATAAAAAGGGGGCGCACCATGGGGGGGGAGTGCGCCCCAACAGGGAGTGGTGTGCACCTGCCGTGGTGACACACACAACACACACAACACGCCTCTTAATATAACACAAGTGAGCCGTTGTGTAAAGTCCATTTTTTAAGGGGAGGGTTTCACGCCCAGAATCACCACCGTTCCCACCTGCATCAAGTCCCCCCACGCTTGCGCCAAGCCGCGCTCGGGCGAGCCGGGGACCTGCCGCGCCCCAGCCTCGCCGCGCAGCTGCCAGAAGAGTTCAGCGACTTTCATCAGACCCGCTGCCGCGATGGGGTTGCCGACCCCCAGCAGTCCGCCCGAGGGGCACACGGGCATCGAGCCATGGCGGTCGGCTGCGCCGGAGGCGACGAGTTCGGGCGCTTTGCCCTTATCGGCAAGGAGCAAACCTTCCAGGTGATGCAGTTCTTTGTAGTCAAACGGGTCGTAGGGTTCGACGATGTGGATCTCCTTACGCGGCTCTTTGATGCCTGCCATGTCGTAAGCCATGCGCGCTGCCTTCTCGACGTATTCGGGATATGCCAGGTCGCGGTTCGTCCAATAGGTCGTGTCCAGATTCCAACCGACGCCCTGCACCCACACGGGTTTATTGGTGACGCGCTGCGCGACGCGCTCCGATGCCATCACAATCGCCACCGCGCCATCGCTGACGGGGCTGACATCGAGACGGTTCACGGGATAGGCGAGCACCTCGGAGTTGAGGATGTCGTCCACCGTGATATTCGGGTCGCCCACCATCGCGCATGGGTGCAAAGCACCGTTGCGTTTGTTTTTGACCGCCACCTGCGCGATGTCGCGCTTGCTGATGCCGTAGGTCGTCATGTAGCGGTTCATCTCCAGCGCGAAAATCCACAGGAGGTTGGGATACAGCGGACGTTCGGTCGTGTGGTCGAAGATGGTGAGGAACGCCGCCTGCGCGTGGGGCATGTAGTGGGACATCTTTTCTTCGCACACGACCAACACCACGTCGAACAACCCCGAGGCGATGTGATACCATCCCTGCGCGGCGGCGAACACGCCCGTCCCCCCGCCGACGAAGCAGCGCATGACAGGCTTGCCCCACGCCCCACAGCCGTCGCTGAGGTATTCCCCCTTCTGATGCACGCCGTCAAACGCATCGGGCGCGCTGCCGATGCACACCGCGTCTACCTGCGCTAAGGTCAACCCGCACCCATCCAACGCCATCTTCGCCGCCTGCCACGCCAGTTCCTTCGGCGTCTCCAGCGCGCGGCGCACGAACTTGGTCATGCCTGCACCAATCACTGCGACTCGAGACATAAGCAACTCCTTGGGCGGCAACGACTTAGAGCCTATCCGAAAACCGTGCTATCTCCCTTGACTATGAGGACCCCAGGGGGGTGTTGGCTGGCTCTGGACCTCCCCCGACCCCTCCTTGCCAAGGAGGGGAGAGCTTTCGGAGAGGCTCTTAGAACTTTGCCAACAACTCCTGCCAACGCGTCACGTCCAACAAGCGCTCGGCTAACTGTTCCAGCCGTTTGACGGACGTGATGGACTGAATCCGCCTCCGCGGGCGGCACTTCGCCCTCTACCCGCTCTCTCATCCGTTGAATGACACCTGGCAACTGTTTGTGTTCCACATCCGCAAGCGACCCCAGCGACAGCGTGCCCAAACCACCTTGCAGCA
>JANWYM010000026.1:0-12493 GCA_025055355.1 Abditibacteriales bacterium | reverse complement strand
GATAGTTTGCCCGGGCAGGTTATACTTCCCGTCCAGCGGCACAATGACTTCGGCTTTCACATCCGTCACGCCCGCGAGCGCGAGATAGTCAGCGGGCGTGTTCTCGACGAGATACTTGCTAACGGCATCGAACGGTTTGGGCGTAGACTCACCCGTCTTCCTTGCTCAAAATGATGACGGCTCCGCTCGTCGTCGGCACCCCGCGCCACGACTGCGCTAAACCGATGTTGGCGCGAGAGAGTTGCCGCGCGCCCGCTTCGCCCCGCAGTTGTAGGACGACTTCCAGCGCGCGCGCAAGCCCTGTGGCTTCTAACAGATTGCCCACGCCCAAACTTCCCCCCGAAACGTTGACAGGCAGGCGTCCATCGGGTTGCGTCGCGCCTTCTTCCGTCAGGCGTCCGGCATGTCCGCGCTCGCAGAGCCGGAGGGCTTCGAGGTGCTGCAATTCCTTGTAGGCATACGTATCGTCCACTTCAGCGAAAGCGATCTCGTCCGCCGGGTTCGTGATACCCGCCATGCGGTATGCCATCTCGGCAGCGCGTTCGGCGTAAACGGCGCGCCCCCAATTGCGGGTCTCCAGCGTTGGGGTGTCGTTCGCCCAACCGACGCCGCGCACCCACACGGCTCTGCCGCCGCGCGATTTGGCGACGTCCTCGTTCGCCAGCACCATCACGATGGCGCCGTCGGCGGGATGGCTGGTTTCGAGGCGGGTCAACGGCGCGGCGACGACAGGAGACGACAGGACATCTTCCGTCGTCACATCCGCGCCGTAAGCCGCCGATGGATGGCGCAAAGCGTTGCGGCGATTTTTGGCGGCGACAGCGGCGCATTGCTCGTGTGTCGTTCCCGTTTCATGGAGGTAGCGGCTCATCTCCATTCCTGCGATGGCGACAGGCGGAAAGTTGAGCGGGCGGTTGAGCACGGGGTCAAGCGCGTAAACCGTGATGTCGTCCAGGGTGAGAACGTTGCTCGCTTTGCTGTGCCCTTCCACGACGACAATTTTGAACTGCCCCGTCAGAACGTTCATCACCGCCGCCGCCAAGCCGTGCAACCCGTCGCCGGTGATGGTGTGAACCGGACGCTGCACTGCGCCGAGTTGGTCAGGGACGTATTCGTCGGAGATGCTCGTGCCTTCATGGAAATCCTCGGCGACGGTGATGAACCCATCCACATCGCGGCGCGGGTCGACGCCCGCGTCGTGGTAGGCGCGCACAGCGGCTTGATACGTCAGCTCTTTGTAGGACACTTCGGGCGTCACGGGACGGAAGCCCGCCCAGCCGACGCCGATGATGGCGACGCGCATGAAAACCTAAAGCGTGAAGCGTGAAACGTGAGACGTGAGGCGTGAAACGTGACCTTGCTGAGGTGTTCACGTCTCGCGCTGTGCGTCTCACGTTTCACGCCTCACGTTCCTCCGTGCATTCTCCTCAATCCAACAGATAATGTCTTCCAAACTTGTCCCCGGCGTGAACACCTCCGCGACACCCAGGGCTTTGAGTTCGGGGATGTCGTCGTCGGGGATGATACCGCCCAGCACAATCGGCACATCGTCAATGAGGTGCTTCGCCCGCAGCTCGCAGACGCGGCGCATGATGGGCAGGTGTGCCCCGCTGAGGACGCTGACGCCGATGACATCCACGTCCTCCTGCACGGCGGCAGCGATGATTTGCTCCGGCGTCTGGAACAAGCCGAGATAAATCACTTCCATCCCCGCGTCGCGCAGGGCGCGGGCGATGACCTTAATGCCCCGGTCATGCCCGTCCAGACCGGCTTTAGCCAGTAGGACGCGAATAGGGCGATTCTCCACAGTTATCACCGTCTCTCTATTGGCTATCGCGCCGAGCTGCCGGCTGCACTGGCTTCCGTCATCTGCGCAGCGAACTCCTCCAAACTCGCGCAGCGGGCTGCCGCACGGATTAAGCGGTCGAGTTCCTCTATCTCTTCAACGGACTCAATCGCCTGCACCATCTCCTCAGGCACGCGCTCAAAGCGTTCCGTCAGGAATTTGGTGATATCGTCCCGCTTCGCTTGCACGACGCCTTGCAGGACGCCCTCCTGCACAATCTCCTGATAAATGGGTGACTCTTTCATCTTCTCCCTCCGTATCAAACTGTGAATCAACTCCCGCGAATATCGCAGCGAGCCGAGCACAGAAATCCCCGTTAGCACGTCCGCCTGTTCTGCCACGTTCTCTATTTTACTCGCTGTCTCCACAACGCGCCCCAGCACCTCCGCCGACGGCTGCTGTCCCATCAAAGGGATAAGCGGTAACAGGGCAATCTCGCCCCGCGCCAGATACTCTTCCGGGTTGAGTTCCCACAAACATACTTCTCTAAACTCGAACACCAACTGCCGCTCGCCCAGCACGACTTCCTCCCAGCGATTGTGCCCCCGCCCCGGATAACCTTCCGCCGTCAGCCAGACGACCACCGACAGCACCGGTTTGCCATACGTGCGCCGAATGTGGACGCGGTATTCGAGCATGCGGGGGCGCATGTTGGAATCATAGCGAGTTTGAAAGTCGGGGTGCAGGGTAAACGTTTCTTCTCCGACTTGCATCTCCGCCAGAAAGTCTACTTCGATCTCGACTTGCGGCAGTTTCTTGTCCAACAGCCGAAACGTCCCCGCAAAGTCAGGCACAGCGAGGCGGATGTAAGCGGACGGATATTTGCCTGCGAAGTATTTGACGGTGATGTCATACTGTCCCATCATGTGCCTCCCACGAAATCCGTTTCATCCGTGAGCAGCCCTACATCCAGACGGGTTCGCGATACTCCCCAAACACTTCCCGCATCGCGTCCATGATTTCCCCCACCGTCGCTTGCGCTCTTGCGCAGGCAATGAGATAGGGCATGACGTTTTCCCCATCATAGCAGGCGCGTTTCAAGTCCTCCATCGCGTCGCTCCATTCGAGGCTGTGCCGCTCCTCGCGCAGGGCACGCAGGCGAGCGATTTGCTCGCGCTCGACGCGCTCGGCAATTTTGAGCGTGGGGATTTTGGTTTCCTCCTCCTGCACGTATTCGTTGACGCCGACGACGATGTAATCCTTCTCCTCCACCCGCCGCTGGAACGCCGCCGCGCTGTTGGCGATTTCGCGCTGCGGGACACCGTGCGCGATCGCGCTCTCCCAGTTGTCCGCCAGCGCGTCGCCTTCGATGCGCCGGAGGTAGTCAAAGAAGTTGCGCTCGAACTCGTTCGTCTTCGCCTCCACATAGTAAGAGCCGCCCAGCGGGTCAATGACGTTCGCCACGCCCGTCTCGTGAGCGATGATTTGCTGCGTGCGCAGCGCGAGCAAGGCGGCTTCTTCCGTCGGTAGAGCGTAGGTTTCGTCTAAGGAGTTCGTATGCAAACTCTGGCAGCCGCCCAGCACGGCGGCTAACGCTTGCAGCGCGACGCGCACGACGTTGTTCATCGGCTGCTGCGCGGTCAAACTCACGCCCGCCGTCTGGCAGTGGAAGCGACACCAGAGCGACTTGGGGTTCTGCGGGTGGTAGCGCGCCTTCATCAATCGCGCCCAGATGCGCCGCGCCGCGCGCAGTTTGGCGACCTCCTCAAAGAAGTCGTTGTGCACGTCGAAGAAGAACGACAGTTGCGGCGCGAAGTCGTCAATCTTCAAGCCGCGCTGCAAGCATCGCTCAACATAGGTCAAGCCGTCCAGCAAGGTGAAGTTCAGTTCCTGCTGCGCCGTCGCGCCCGCCTCGCGGATGTGATAACCACTGATGCTAATGGGATGCCACTTGGGGACGCGCTTGGCGGCGAACTCCACTGTGTCCACGACGAGTTTCACACTCGGCTCGATCGGGAACGCCCACTCCTTTTGCGCGATGTACTCTTTGAGGATGTCGTTCTGGATCGTGCCACCCAACCTCTCCCACGCTATCCCGCGCCGCTCCGCGACGACGAGGTAGAACGCCCACAGCACCGCCGCCGGGCAGTTAATTGTCATCGAGACCGTCACCTTGTCCAACGGGATGTCGCGGAACAAAACGTCCATGTCCTCCACGGAATCAATCGCCACGCCGCAGCGCCCCACCTCGCCCAACGCCTTCGGATGGTCCGAGTCGTAGCCCATCAGCGTCGGCATGTCGAACGCCACCGACAGCCCCGTCTCCCCCTCTTGCAGCAAACGCTTGAATCGCCGATTCGTTTCCTCCGCCGTCCCGAACCCCGCGAACATCCGCATCGTCCACCGCCGTCCGCGATACATCGTCGAATAGACCCCGCGCGTGAACGGAAACTCCCCCGCATCGCCCAAGTCGCGCTTGTAGTCCAAGTCGGCGACATCATCGGGGGTGTAGATGCGCTTGACCTCGGCGCCAGAGAGGGAGAGGAACTTTTCCTCGTTGTCAGCAGGCATAACAATCACCCTACCTGTCCACAATGCATCGCCAAGCCGCAGGGAACGCAGGATAGGCGTCTCGCCTGTCGGGTTGGGCGGGACGCCCAACCTACCCTTGTCTCAGACTGCTACCACTTGCAGCCCGGACCTTGCCGCTTTCTTCTTATCGCCGAAAACCAGCATCGGCACGGGGCGAGACACCCACACGGGGCTATGCTACTTATACGCGTGCGTCCATCAAATCAGGCGTATCACGGGTCACTGTTCCCTGTAACTATAAAACCCCTTCCCCGTCTTGCGTCCCAGCCACCCCGCCTCTACATACTTGCGCAGCAAGGGACAAGGACGGTATTTGTCCTCGCCCAGTTCTCGATGCAGGACCTCTAAGATGGCAAGACAAACGTCCAAGCCGATGAGGTCGGCGAGGGCGAGCGGTCCCATCGGATGGTTGAAGCCCAACTGCGCCACCTTATCAATATTTTCGGCAGAAGCGACGCCTTCCATCAGCGCGTAACAGGCTTCGTTGATGAACGGCAGGAGCATACGATTGGCGATGAACCCTGGGGTGTCTTTGACTTCGACGGGCGTTTTGCCCAGCGTCTCCGCCAACGTGATGGTCGTGCGCAGCGTGGCGTCAGAGGTTTGCATTCCGCGAATGACTTCCACCAGCGACATCACAGGCACGGGATTGAAAAAGTGCAAGCCAATCACTTTGTCGGGTCGCTGCGTGGCGGCAGCGAGGCGCGTGATGGAAATCGAAGAGGTGTTGCTGGCAAGGATGACATGGGGGCGGCAGACCGCGTCCAGCCGCCGGAACAGGTCGCCCTTCACCTCCGCGTTTTCCACAACGGCTTCGATGACGAAGTCGGCGAGCGACACATCCTCCACCTGCGTCGCCGCCGTGATGCGCCCCAACGCCAGTTCCACGTTGACGACTTTACCTTTCTCTGCCATGCGCTCCAACCCGCGACGGATGCGCTCGCGGGCGGCGTGAATGAGGTCAAGCGAAACATCGTGCAGCAGCACGTTCAAACCGTGCGCCGCTGCCACCTGTGCAATCCCGTGTCCCATCGTGCCAGCACCGATAACGGCCAGAGTGGTGATGGACATGGTGAATGGTGAGGCTGTCCGCGGATGGCAGGGATGACATGGATCCAGTGTGCCTGCCGCGCCGTCATCCGTGCCATCCGTGCCATCCGTGAACAGCCGCTCACAGACTTTCCAACAGCATCAAACTGGGGTCCTCCAGCAATCGCTTGATGGCGTTGACGAAATCGCCCGCGACTTTGCCGTCAATGACACGATGGTCGAAAGTCAAAGCAACGTTCATCATGTGCCGGGCGACGATTTGGTCATCTTTGAACACAGGACGCTTCATGATGCGGAACATCGCCAAGATGCCCACCTCGGGGTAGTTGAGAATCGGCACGCCAAAGGTGCCGTAGACTGGGTTGGTGACGGTGAAGGTGCTGCCGCGCACTTCGTCGAGGGTCAATTTGCCCGTCCGCGCCCGCTCGGCGAGGCTCTGGACGGCTTGGGCTAACTCGCTGATGGTTTTCTTGTCGGCATCGAAGATGACGGGCGCCATCAAGCCATGCTCCGTGTGGGTGGCGACGCCGATGTGATAATACTTTTTGATGATGATTTCGCCGCGCTCGTCATCCACGCTGGCGTTGAGGTAGGGAAAATCGCGCAGGGCAATGGTGACGGCTTTGATGACGAACGGTAAGTAGGTCAAATGGATGCCGCGCCGCTCCATGCTCTCCCGCGCCCGCTGGCGCAGGAACGCGATTTCGCTCATATCAATTTCATCGCCGTAGCAGGACATGGCTGCCATCTGGTGCGCCTGCACCATTTTGTCGGCGATGCGGCGGCGGACGCCGCGCAGGGGCACGCGCTCTTCCGCGCCTCCGTGCGGCATGGGCGCTGCCGTCGGCGGAGGGGTAGCGGACATGCGCGCGCGCTGGTCGGCAAATCGCAACACGTCCTCACGGGTGATGCGTCCTTCGGGACCGGTGCCGACGACCTCGGTGATGTCAATCCCTTTCTCCTCTGCCAACTTCCGCACGGAGGGAATCGCCAGCACGCGCTTTTGCGGTTGATCTTTGGTGGGTGCGACGGGAGGAGGGGCAGTAGCCATAGCAGGTTGCAAGGTGGTCTCCTTCGCCCCTACGGGTGGGGCGACGGCTTCTTCGTCGGTGGTAGCGAACTCAACGAGCGGTGTGCCAACAGGCACCACGTCACCTTCATTGGCGAAAAGTCGAATGACTTTGCCCGCAACGGGCGAAGGGATCTCGACGACGACTTTCTCCGTTTCGATTTCCACAAACGGCTGGTCCTGCTTCACCTCATCGCCGGGTTTGACAAGCCACTGAATAATCTCACCCTCAGCCACTCCTTCGCCCAAATCGGGCAGGCGGAACGTGACGGACATAGCACGTTGGCCCGTTAGCCCGTTAGCCCGTTGGCAACCTGCCAACCTGCCAACGGGCTAACGGGCTAACCTTCAACTCTAAAACTTTACGGTTTTCTCGATCGCCTCCAACACCTTCTCCGCGTCGGGCAGGTAAACGTCCTCCAACGTGTAGGGGAAGGGCGTGTCGTAGCCGCAAACGCGCAGGGGGGGCGCCTGCAGGTGCAGGATCGCCCGCTCGCAAATCTGCGCGACCAGTTCCGCCCCGAAGCCGCAGGTTTTGGGGGCTTCGTGGACGATGACCACCCGCCCAGTCTTCTGCACGGACTCCAAAATCGTCTCCAAATCGAACGGCAGCAGGGTGCGCAGGTCAATCAGTTCAACGTCAATGTTTCTGGCGGCGGCTTTGTGGGCGGCGTCTGCGCAGACGTGCAACATCGCGCCGTAAGCCAGCACGGTCACGTCCGTCCCCTCGCGGACGACCCGCGCTTTCCCCAGCGGAATCGTATAGTCCTCCTCGGGCACCTCCTCTTTGATGGTGCGATAAATCCTTTTCGGCTCGAGAAACAACACAGGGTCAGGGTCACGAATGGAGGACAACAACAACCCTTTGGCTTCGTAAGGCCCAGACGGGATGACTACCTTCAGCCCCGCTGTATGCACGAAGTAGGCTTCGGGCGACTGCGAGTGGTAATGTCCGCCGCGAATCCCGCCACCGTAAGGGCTGCGGATGACCAGCGGCGCCTCATACATCCCGCCTGTGCGGTAGCGCATCTTCGCCAACTCGTTCACGATTTGGTCAAAGGCGGGGAAGATGAAGTCCACGAACTGAATCTCCGGCACCGGGCGCAACCCGTTCATCGCCATCCCAATCGCGGTGGCGATGATGCCCGCCTCAGCCAGCGGGGTGTCAATCACGCGGTCGGGACCGAACTCGTCCAGCAGCCCGTCGGTGGTGCGGAAAACGCCCCCGTTGACCGCCACGTCCTCGCCCAACACGACGACGCGCTCATCCCGCCGCATCTCGTGGCGGAGGGTGTGGTTGACGCTTTGAATTAGATTGTAAGTCGGCATGGAATTACTGATGGTTAATAGTTGACGGTTAATGGTGAAACCGTGAACCATCAACCATTACAGAACCCGCGTCCTGAAAGCCCACGCTTTTAACAGTGTGTGTCAAAACGGCGTTTGATCTCTCCTCGTAGACGGGCTTCGCTTTCAGGGGAGAGCATCCACAGGGACCACCCTGCTGCCCTGAACAGTTTGCGGCTCGAGCGGAGCCTTCAGGTGCTCAGTCCCGCGTTGGCGGGGTTGGCCTGAGAAGCCCATGCATTGATTCGCGGGCGTCCTCACCCAGTTGAGATTATACATGATGCGCGGTGAATCTGCCAACCGTTTCACTGCACAATCCCCGCGCTTTTTGTTGTCGTAGCGCGTATCATAACCGTGGCCCTCATCAGTTTGGACCGGCATTCCACCCTTGAACTCCGCGCCCACCGCGTCGGGTGGTGTTGTCAGGCGTGGACCGCCGACCGCTGGGCGTTCGTGACGCGGACGCTGGCGATGAAGTTACCGCGAGGATTGGGCGCGCGGAGAGACAAACCGTCAACGCGGTAGGTCGCGCTTGACGCGGCGTAGGGCGTCAGTTATAATTGTTGGGGCAAGGCGATCAAAATGCCCCTCAGAGGAAAGGAGATCAACGTTAGTGGGTGGAGATAAAAAGAAGCATCGCAAGAAGGTCAAGAAACACTGGCAAAAGAAACGCCGCCGCGCGCAACGTCATAAGAAGCGCAAGTAGGTGGTGGACGTCAAACCGCGAGACCCCCTGACCCCAGACCACCACGCCGTGGTCAGCGGTCAGGGGTCTGGGGTCAGTGGTCCAGTGAAAGGTGTTCTTTTCGTTTGCGGCACGCCGATAGGCAACCTCGAAGATGTCAGCCTGCGGCTGCTGCGGGTGCTGCGGGAGGTTCATCTCGTCGCCGCCGAGGACACGCGCATCACGCGCAAACTTCTGAGCCACTACGACATCCACGTTCCCCTCGCATCCTATCATCCCCACTCATCTCCTCAACGGACGGCGGAACTCTTGCGCCGTCTGCGGGCGGGGGAGAACATCGCGCTTGTGTCCAGCGCGGGGATGCCGGGCATTTCCGACCCGGGCTCTGCGCTCGTGCGGCAAGCGCTGGAAGAAGGCATTCAGGTCATCGGCATCCCCGGTCCGTGCGCGGCGGTGGTGGCGCTGGCGATTTCGGGGTTCAACGGGCAACGGTTTTCCTTTCTCGGCTTTCCCCCCCGCAAGCCGGGCGAGCAACGACGCTTCCTGCAATCCGTCGCAGAACGCCCCGAAACGCTCGTGTTCTACGAATCCCCCTACCGCGTCCGCACCCTGTTGGAAAACGCTCAAGCGGTGTTCGGCGACCGCCGCTGCGCCGTCGTGCGCGAACTGACCAAAAAGTTTGAGGAGACGATCGTGGGGCCCCTCAGTGAAGTCATCGCCGAAATTGGCAAGCGCAAGGTGTTGGGGGAAGTCACCATCGTTATCGAGGGGTCAACATCGCGCCCCTCTCAGAGCGTTTGACGCAACCTTACCTGCCCTGCTTCGCCTTCTTGAACTTCGCCAGTTGGGCGCGGTAGAAGGCGTTGTGGGGGTCGAGGGAAATGGCTTGCGTGATGGCGTCTATCGCCTCGTTGTAACGTTGGTTGACGTAGTAGGCTTCGGCTAAGGTGTCCAAAATGGGGGCGGAGCGGGGGGCGAGTTCGACGGCTTTGAGGGCGAGGCGCAGCGCCTCTTGGGGGTTGCGCAGTTTCTCGTCCTTGCAGGTCGCGTAGAGCCACGCGAGGTTGTTGTAGACCCCCGCCGCCTGCGGGTCCATCTCGAGGGCGCGTCGGTATTCGGCGATGGCTTTTGCGAACTGCTCCCTCTGCAAGTAGGTGTCCGCTAAGGCAGCGACGAGCGCGGCCTCCTGGGGCATCATCTCAGCGGGAATGAATTTTTTGCCTTGCGCCTCCAGCACCGCTTCCAACTCCAGATACGCCTTGAGGGAGCGCGGCGTGCAGCGCACCACCTCGCGCAGATATTTCTCCGCCTCGGCAAACTGCTTCTCGTCTTTTGCGATGCGCGCCCGCAGCCACGGCACGTCGGGATGCTCCGCGTCCAGTTGCGCCAGTGTCGTCGCCTGCTGCTGGGCTACGTCGTAGGCTCGGACGTCGCATGCCCGCCAGCCGATTTCAAAGTGGGCGGCGAAACTGTCCTCAGCTAACTCCACCGCGCGCTGCAAGTGGCGACGCGCCTGCGCGGCGTCCGCCGAGAGTATCGCTTGCCCCACCGCGTCTGACCACAGTTCCTTCCACCACGTCTTCCCTTGCGCGCGCAAAGCCGCGATGTGCGCGAGGTCGAGGGCGTAAACGTGGCGATCCTCACACGCAGCGAACAGTTTGGTCTCGGCGACCGTCGGCGGGGAGAAGAACCGCCCCGTCGCCTGAAACTTCCACTGGAACGCGCCCGTGTTCAAGTCGAAGGCGTAAATCTGCCCGCCAAGCGTGGCGGCGTAGAGGACATCGTCGGCGACGCTGACGGACGGCGGTGCGCCGCCGCTCAAAAGCCAGAACTGCCATTTCACTGCACCTGTCGCTTTGTCCAGCGCGTAAACGTAGCCGTTGCTCGCGCCGCAGCAGACGAGCGTGGGCGTCACCACCGGCGCGGAACAGGCGGCGGCGTCGGGCGCGAACTGCCACTTGATTTTTCCGCTGGCCAGGTCGATCGCGCACACCTTCTGCGAGGCGACGTAGAGGACGCCCTGCTCATAAACGGGCGTGCGGACGGACGCCCCGACGTTTAACTTCCAGCGCGTGTCCAGCGCGCGCACGTCAAAGGCATGAAGGTCCCCACTCTGCGATGTGAAGAAAAGCGTATCGCCCACGGCGCACGGGCTGGAGATGGGCACGCCGATTTGCGCCGACCAGTTGCGCTGCCCCGTCGTGGCGTTCAGGGAGAACAGCACGCCCCCCCCGGCGCCGAGGAGGAGTTGGTTGCCCGCTATCACCGGCGGTCCGCTGGGCGGGGCGGAAGTCGTGGGCGCTCGCCAACGCATCGCGCCGCTGCGTTTGTCCAGCGCGTAAATGGCGCCTTGCGGGGTCGCCACGTAGACTAACCGCTCGTCCACGACGGGCGCAAACCACGCGGGCGCGTTGATGTCGGTCTTCCACCGCGCCTGCCCCGTGTTGATGTCAAGGGCGACGACGTGACGGTCGTTGGAGCCGACGTAAATCACGTTGTTGTCCACGACGGATTGCCAGAAGGCGCGCCCGCCCAGACGGTAAACCCAACGCAGCCCGGCGATATCATGCAGCCGCCCCCAAACGTTCGCCGCGTCGTCACCGTCGCGGCTTGGTTCAGTCGGCTGTAGGACAAATGCTTTCAGCCGCGCTGAGATTTCTTCGGGCGTTTGATTGAGCCGCTGATAGCAGTCAGCAAGCGTGCGGTAGGCGTCTGCACTGTAAAGCGGACGGCGTTCGGTCAGTTGCGTGAGCGCGTCGCACGCCTTAGCGAACTCGCCGACCGCGTGATAAGCGACGCCCAACTGAAACAGCGCGTCCTCCTCCAGCGAGGGGAACGTTTCGACCTGGGGGTTGAGGGCGTAGAGGTGTTGACCGGCGGCGATGAAGAGCGCCGTGTCCGTCGGGCGAGGGGAGGCAAAGAGCGTAGACTCGGTGGGGAACCGCCACCGCAGTTGTCCGCTGTGGGCGTCCAGCGCGTAAACGTTTTCATCGCCCAGCGCGGTATAGACGACCTCGCCCTGCACGACCGGCGCGGGAATCGTTTGCGCGGACACTTTCCATTTCACCGCGCCAGTGGTAGCGTCCAAGGCGTGCAGCGCGTTCGACGCACCGATGTAAATCACGCCGTCGTTGATAACGGGCGCCCCTTGCACAAAACCGTCCAGACTCGTTTTCCACTTCACCGCGCCGTTCGCCGCGTCCAGCGCGTAAGCATGCCCGTCGTTCGCGCCGAAGTAAATCACTCCGTGACCGTCACGGCTCTCTATGGCGACGGTCGTGAGAATGTCGCCTGTGGTCGTGAACCGCCACTTGACCTGACCGGAGGTCGCGTCTACGGCATACAAACGGTTGTCGCGTGAGCCGACGTAGACGACGCCGTTGAACACGCGGGGGGAGGCAACGATGGCGCCCTGCGTCGGCAACTGCCACTTGCGTCGCCCCGTCGCGGCTTCTACGGCGTAGAGGTGGCGGTCGTTCGAGCCGAAGAAGACCACACCGTTAGACACGGCGGGGGATGACCACACGGCGGCTTGGGTTTCAAACTTCCACTTGAGTTGACCGCTCGTCGCGTCCAGCGCGTAGACCGCGCCGTCGTTGCAGCCGACGTAAACGACGCCGCCGGCAACCGTCGGCGTGGTGGCGCACGCCTGCCCCGCGCGGAATCGCCAGCGGCGCGCGCCCGTCTGAGCATCGAAGGCGAACACATAGCCGTCCGCCGACCCCATGTAAACCACGCCGTCAACAACCGCAGGACGCACATCCGTCGAGAACGGCGCTGACGGGGCGAGCAGTTTGGTTTTCCATTTTAACGCTTGCGCCGTGCCGCGAGCGAGGAACGCTTGACAGAGCGCAATTGCCGTGTGGTAAGACTTCTTAAGTTCTGCGGCTGCTCCGTGATCGTCGCGGCTCTGAGCCTGCTGACGCAGGCGGTTGGCTTTCCACATCTCCCGCGCCGCCAGCGT
>JANWYM010000269.1 GCA_025055355.1 Abditibacteriales bacterium | reverse complement strand
TCGCGCAAGCCGGCGGGCGCGACGCCAGCCAACTCGATGCTGCGCTCGCCGAAGTGCCGGAATTAGTCAGGAAGATGTTGGTGCAATGAAACAGAGAATAGGAGAGCAGAAAAAAGTCGTGCGCTCCGTTCTCCCACGATTGAAATCGTGGGCTACAGGTGCAAACTCCGATGAAGCGGACCGGCGACCTCGTCCAGTCCAGTTAACTGGACTTCGCAACGGTCGCCCAGCGTTTCAACACTGGAGGTTCCGGACGTGTTTATTGCTTTTGTTTCTTCTACCCACCTCATCCTCTGCCGCCGAACGACCCAACCACTCCACCACCCAACTCCCCCGCCTGACGTTGGTCATCATTGACCGCATTGACTTTGCTGACCTGCTCGCCGCCGATGCGCCGACGCTGAAGCGTCTGATGAACGAAGGCGCGGTTGGTCTCATCAGCCCCCGCGTCGTCGGCGCGCTCACCTCCGAAAGCGCCTGCGTGACCATCAGCGCGGGGACGCCGGCGGCGGCGGATGAGAACGCGCGGGACGTAGAGGTTCTGATGGCGCACACGAACTCTCCAACTGCCCATGGACTTCTCCTCTACGGCGTGCGGCACAAAGGCATGACTGCCTTGCGCCGACTCAATCAGCGAGAAGCCACCCGCGCTCTGCCCGGATTGCTCGGCGATGTGCTGCATCAGCATAACCTAACGACCGCTGTAGTCAGCAGTGGCTGTCGGTATGAGGCGTTCGGGCAGGTCGTCAGCATTGTCGCAGATGGATGCGGACGAGTGGACAATCGCCATGATGGGGATCTGAGCATCGTTCATGTCGGCGCGACGTTGACGGCGGCGTCCCCCGTTCGCCGGCGCACTCTAACGGCGCTGCGGGATGTGGACGTTGCTCTGCGTGAGTGGCTCAAAGGCGTTGACCTCCGCCGCCACCGTTTGATGATTCTCACCCCCTGCCCCCGCACCAACAAGAAATATTTCCCGCGCCTCGCGCCCGTCATCATGGTCGGCGGGGGAATTCAGCGCGGTGTGCTGACTTCACCCTCCACGCGGCAGCGCGGGTTGGTGACGCTTGCCGATGTCGCGCCGACGGTGCTTCGGTATTTCAACCTGCCTAAGGATGACCGCATGGTCGGTCAGCCGATGACCGTGCTGCCGTCGCACAATCCGGTCGCGGAACTGCGGCGGCTGGATGCGTGGGTCGCCGCCCGCAATCGCGCCGTCGCGCCGGTGGTGGCGCTGATTGTGTTATGGCAGGTCATGGCGACGGCGCTGGCTCTGGTGTTGATGAGGCGTCAACCGCATCGGCTTCATCCGCTCCCGAAATTCGTTGACGGGCTCCTGCTTGGCGCCGTCGTCCTCCCGCTCATCGCGCTCCTCGTCTCGCCGCTGGTAACGCGGGGAACGGTCGTTGTCATGGCGTTGATGCTGGTCTTGACTTGCGCCCTGGTGGGTGTCATGATGCATATAGCGCGGGCAACGACATCGCTGCGGTATCTTGCCCTGATGGCGTTTCTCGCGCTCCTCGTGGATGCGATGAGGAACGGACGCCTAACGGCGGCTTCGATTGTGGGAAACTCTTTTGCGACGGGTTCGCGGTTTTACGGCGTCGGCAACGAATATGTGGGTTACTTCATAGCGACCGCGCTCATCACAGCCGGGTTGAGCCATTTCTTAGAGGGCAAAAGTTGGCGGGCGTGGCTGTGGATGTTTCTGGTCGTGTTCGCGCTGGGCAGCGCTCCGTGGGGCGCGAACTTCGGCGGCGCGACGACCGCGGCGGTGGCGTGTTCAGTCGCTATCGTCAAAGCACGGAGCAAACAGTTTAGGGGGCAGCAGTTGTCGCTGGTGATGATGATGTCCATCGTCGCCGTCGTCGCCCTCGTGGGCTGGGAACTGCTCAACACGCCAGCGGTGCAGTCGCACATCGGGCGCACATTCACGCACACCGACGGCGCGGGTTTTCTGCAAATCGCCCAACGCAAATGGCAGATGGCGCGGCACGTGATAGGCTACACGCCGTTGAATTATCCGCTGCTGCTGGCGATTCCCGTCCTGGCGGCTGTGCTGCACTGGCGGCGCGGACGACTGAAAGCGGCGTTAGCGCAGCATCGCGCTTTTGAGGCTTGCATGGTCGCGGGCGTCGTCGGAGCCGCCGTGGCTTTGGTGGTGAACGATTCGGGGATTGTCATGGTCGGCACCCTGTTAGGCGCGCTGGTGCCGGCGCTGGTGTTGGTCGTTCGCGAAGCGTGAGATCCCGTCGGGTTGCGCCATTCGCGCTGCACGGAACCCGAACACCCGAATACCTCATGCGTATCCTGGCTTTAGACATCGGCGACGTGCGCATTGGCGTAGCGGTGAGCGACCCGTTGGGGATGTTGGCTTCGCCGCACAGCGTCATCGAGCGGACGTCGCTGCAAAATGATTGTGAGCGCGTGCGGCAGTTGGTGGAACAACTAACGGCGGGAGAAATCGTTGTCGGCTGGCCGCTGCGCACCGACAATCAAGAGAGCGCAGCAGCGAAGAAAGTCGAGGCGTTCGCGCAGGCGCTGCGGCAAGTCGTCAACGTGCCGGTGCGGTTAGTGGACGAGCGTTTCTCCACCAAAATCGCCGATGATGCGATGAAGGCAGCGGGGCGGTCCAGCAAAAAACGCCGTCACACCCTTGACGCCGCTGCCGCCGCCGTCATTTTGCAGGGCTATCTGGATGGTCAGATGAAGCGCCGCTCATTCGAAATTCCGAAATCCAAAGGCGATGGTCAATGCATCACGGCAGCAAGTGATCCATTGGCCGATTGAACCGTTGACCCATTGACTCGCAAAACCCGGCTGCGCCTCATCGCCGCTTTGCTCGCAATCATCACGCTGCTGGTGGCGGGGGGCGTATGGGAACTGTTCTACAAAAAAATCCCTCTGCCCGCGCGCCGTCGCACGTTCATCGTGCCGAAGAGCCAGACGGTCGCGGCGTTGCTCCCGAAGTTAGCGCAACGGGGCATCGTGCGGCGTCCCCGCATTTTGCTCTTCGTCGCCAGACGGCAGGGCGTGGAGGCGCACACCGTCAACGAAGGCGGGTATATTTTCCCGCCCCAGGTCAACGTCTGGGACGTGCTGAAGAAGTTGACGCAACGCGAGCCGGACTTATTCAAAGTCACGATTCCGCCGGGCTTAATGGCGCGGCAAGTAGCGCGGCGATTATCCAACGCCAGAACGGTTGTCGGCGCGGTGCGCATCACCGATGAGGCGGAGTTCCTCCGCCTCTGCCATCGTCCGACGGCGATGAAGGCATTGCCCGATTGGGCGCCGCGGGACAGCCTGGAGGGCTTTCTGTTTCCCGACACTTATTACTTCGCCCGCCATCAGCCGGCTGAGCGGGTTATTACGGCGATGCTGCGCACGTTTGAAAGCGTGGTGCTGGCGCCGCGCCGTGAGGACTTTGCGCGCGCCCCGATAGTGAACGGCAAGCGCATGACACTCAAGGAGGTCATCACGTTAGCCTCGTTGATCCAGCGCGAGGTCGTGCGCCCCGAGGAACGGGCGATGGTGGCGAGCGTTTACATCAACCGTCTGCGCGCCGGGCAAAGATTAGAATGTGATGCAACCGTGCAATATGCCAAAGGCAGTTGGAAGCCGCCCACCGCACGTGACCTGCGCACGGTGGAGTCGCCTTACAACACCTACAAACATCGGGGGCTGCCGCCGACGCCGATTGCCAACCCCGACTTGTCCAACATTTTAGCCGCGTTGCAGCCGAAGCGCACGGAGTATTTCTACTACGTCGCGCGCGGCGATGGCAGTAACGGACACTACTTCAGTCGCACCTACGAAGGGCACTTGAGGAACGTGGAACGTTACCGGCAGAACCGCAGGCGACGGTCAAAATGACTCATGACCCGATGACCCATGCAAGCGTGACGCCGCTGCGCGGGGAGTCCCCATCTGGTAGGGGATGGACGCCACATCTAACGGCGTCACGCTTACATCGCGGTCATTTCATCAGTGGATGACGCCTATTATTACCTATCTACTCAGATGGTTATGCCCGAAGTGCTACGTGCCGTCGGTGATGGCGATTGACCCGCAGGTGTTGTGGCGCAAGGGGATTCGCGGCATCCTGATTGACCTCGACAACACGTTGGTGCCCTGGCATGGCACGGAGGTGTTGGAGGGCGTGCGCCAGTGGATAAGCGAGGTCAAGGCGTGCGGCTTGCAGGTGTGCGTCGTCTCCAACGCCACGAGCGGTCGCCGTGTGGCGAAGATGTCCGAGTGGTTGGGGCTGCCCAACATTCCGCGTTCGTTCAAGCCACGCCGTTGGGGTTTCCGGCGCGGGCTGCAAATCTTGGGACTCAAGCCCCACGAGGTCGCCGTTGTCGGCGACCAGGTGTTCACAGACATTTTAGGCGGCAACCGCCTCGGCGCGTTCACGATCCTCGTCCAGCCGCTCAGTCACCACGATTCCATCTCCACTAAGTTCATCCGCCTCTTTGAACGCCTTGTGCTGCGGTGGATGCAGCAGCGGTCTATGCTGACAACAACGATGGATTAGACTGTCAAGCGTCAAAAGGGCGCAGCGCAGCACGGCGCAACGCAATCTGGTGGGCTATGACTGCACTCCTTCTCTCATCTTCGGGTCGGCATCGGCACGTTCTCCACAGGCGGCTCTTCCTTGCCGCCCGTCGTGGGCGGGGGGAGCGGCTGATACCCTGTGGGCGGTTGTGAAGCACCGCTGGGTTGGCTGGGGGGTAGCGATGCGCCGGGCTGCGGTTGCCCCGGTCGAGCATAGGGCGAACGGAAACCGGGGCGCATCTGTTTGGGCAGGTAGGGCGACGGTTGGTCTTTCAGGACAGGCATGGTATGGAAATAGTAGTAGCGCCAGCCCCCCCAGCCGAGCGCGAGCAGCCCAAGCAGGTAAAGCAACCACGCCGTTTTGCGGGCGGGCGCGGGGGACTCGCGCTGCTTGGGGTCGAGCAATCCGAACAGATAGAGCCAGCCGGCGTATGAGATCGCCAACTGGCGATGTGAGAGCAACAGCGTGCCGAGGGCGAAAGCCAGAACCGCCAAAAGGACAGGGAAGATGTAGCGCCAGTTATTGGTCAGCCAGTCCATCACGTCCTCCTATCGCCGCGCGCCGTAGATGTCCCGCAGCCAAGCCTGCTGCGTGAAGGCTTCCCACTCCGCGTGATAATCGGCATAAAGAATGTTTGTGCCACCGACGACGTTATCGCCGCGCCAGAAGGCGACGTCGGACGGGTCGGAATGGGTGTTTAACGGGACGCGGTCGCGCACGTTGAGCGGCAGACCGGGGAAGCCCATGCCACAGAAGACCAGCGGGAACTTCGACGGGTTGCTGATACTGGGTTCGCCCCATGAGATGCCGCACAGCGGATTGCCAATGACTTCGTTGAAGCGGATTGGGCGGCAATTGGCATCCACCTCGCTCACGATGAAATCGAACCCTCCTTCAAGCGTGCGCAGCGCCTTGCCGTCAAAGGTGGGGCATTTGAAGATGCGCGCATCTTTCGCGTAAGGTCCAAGCGTGGTGATGAGGTTCGGGCGAAGCGGACCGCCTAACACAGGCGCCCAGAACGCGAAGGCGAGCGGAAACCGCTCGTCGTTGTCCTGTAAGTACATGTGAATAGCAGACCCTACTTGCTTGAGGTTGGACAGGCATACGGCTTTGCGCGCTTGCTCGCGGGCACGGGCGAAAACCGGCATGAGCATCGAGGCTAAAATTGAGATGATGGCGATGACCACCAGCAACTCAATCAGCGTGAAACCCCGAAGACGGCGACGAAGTTGGTGCATAACCCCACATCCTCACCTGAGCATTAGCCTAAGCATCAATTTCCAGTATAACTTACGTAACCGAGATCAGCAACCGGATTTGTCGCAATCTCCTCCGTAGGGAATGGCTTCGCTGCGCTCGCCACGGCGTTTTCCCGCAGCGGGGAGGGAGGGCAGACCCGTGCGGTGCGATCTGATGCAATCCCTGGCGCGGCACCGGCTGCCCCGTCAGCGCTGATTTACAGTTGCAGGGGATGCCCCCCAAGTCGTCCGTCGCGGGCTCCCCTGGAGATGCAAATTGGGCGTCATGCCCACGGGGTTATCCATGCGCCCCGCGCTCCCGCCG
>JANWYM010000268.1 GCA_025055355.1 Abditibacteriales bacterium | reverse complement strand
CTCTGCCATGTTCATCAGCACCGTGCTCGCCATCTCGCGGCTGATGCCCATTTTTTCTGCCAACTCGCTGACCGTGGGCTGCCGCCCGAGGCTCTGCACCAAGATGGCGATGCTGCGGTGCGCCTTCTTGGTCAGTTCCGCGACGTGGGCGGGCACGCGCACCAGCCGTGCCTGGTCGGCGATGGCGCGGTTAATAGCTTGCCGAATCCAGAACGACGCGTAGGTGCTGAACTTGTAGCCCTTGCGCCAGTCGAACTTGCGCGCCGCTCGCATCAAGCCGAAGTTACCCTCCTGAATTAGGTCGGCGAGCGAAAGCGAGTTCCCGCTGTGGTGGAGGTATTTCAGCGCGATGGAGATGACGAGCCGCAGATTCCCCTCCACCAACTCATGATACGCCTGCTGGTCGCCCTGTTCAATTCGTTTGCCCAGTTCCACTTCCTGCTCGGGCGTCAGCAGCGGCTTCTTCTGAATGAACTTCACCCATGCGGCGACCGAGTCGGGCAATGCAGCAGCCGCCGCATTTTGCTCCTGTGCTTCATCTAAGACACCCGTTCTCATTGCCATCTTTGATCACCTTGCCTCTCTAAATTAGGGGGGCCTCCTGCCGTTGCCTCCCCTATTATGTCGGATTTTCTCCGAATTGTCAAGCACTTTTTTTCACAAACTGCTTTCTTCCAATACAATAAGATATTGCAATTTCGGTGCCGTTCCGTGAAAGCAGTTTCAGCATTTTTCACACGTGCCGATTAGACAACCTGCCCCTCCGTGGGTTTCGGTCGGCTCGACAAAAATCACCCTTTGACGACCCCGATGGGTCTGAGCCGCGCCACTTTGACGGCGATGCCGGCTCCGTGGCAACTGTCCACGACTTCTGAGACGTCCTTGTAGGCGTAAGGGGCTTCTTCTGCGACTGTGCGATGCTCTCGCGCCTTGAGGACGATGCCTTGGTCCTTCAGGGACTTGATGAGGTCCGACCCCTTCGCCCGCTTGAGGGCGGCGTGACGGCTCAGCTGCCGCCCTGCGCCGTGACAGGTCGAGCCGAAACTCTGCTGTTCCGCCGTCTGCGTGCCAGCCAACAGGTAGGAATACGTCCCCATATCGCCGGGCACGATAACAGGTTGTCCCACACCCCGATATACTTCGTTGATTTCTGGGTTGCCCGGACCGAACGCCCGCGTTGCGCCCTTGCGGTGGACGATGACCTTGCGCTTAACGCCGTCAATCTCATACTCCTCAAACTTGGCGATGTTGTGGGCCACATCGTAGACCATCCGCATTCCCAGTGCTTCACTGCTCTTGCCAAACACCCGCTCAAAGGCGCGGCGGACGTTGTGGATGATGACCTGACGGTTCGCCCAGGCGTAGTTCGCGGCGCAGTTCATGCTCTTCAGGTATTGCGCCGCCTCCTCCGACGCCACGGGGCAGCACGCCAACTGGCGGTCGGGGAGCGAGATGCCATATTTCTGGACGGCTCGCTGCATCACCTCCAAAAAGTCGGTGCAGACCTGGTGTCCGAAGCCCCGCGAGCCACAATGCACCATGACGGTAATCTGTCCAACTTGTTCAATCCCAAAAGCCCGCGCTATCTTCTCGTCATAGACAGTGTCTACGACTTGCACCTCAAGAAAGTGGTTCCCTGAACCTAAGGTGCCGATTTGCGGACGACCGCGCTCGCGAGCGCGTTTGGAGATGTAGCTCGGGTCCGACGGCAGGCGTCCATTCGCCTCCATACGCGCCGCATCGGTCTCCATACCCATCCCTTTTCTCAACGCCCATTCCGCCCCATCGTGGGCGACCTCTTCCAATTCACTATCCGATAGCTTCAAGACGCCTTCCGAACCCGTGCCCGAGGGGACGGCGTGGAAGAGTTGATTGACCAGCGTTTCTATTTTCGGCAGAACGTCGTCCTTTGTTAAGTCCGTGCGCAGGAGGCGGACGCCGCAGTTAATATCGTATCCTACACCTCCGGGCGAAATGATGCCCTCTACCGCGTCGAACGCCGCCACCCCGCCGATGGGAAAGCCGTAGCCCCAGTGCGCGTCCGGCATCACGAGGGCGTTGCCGACGATGCCGGGCAACGTGGCGACGTTGACCAACTGCTCTAAGGCGTTGTCCTTGCGCATCTGCTGCACTAACGTTTCCGAGCCGTAAACGATGCAATCCGTCCGCATGTCGTCCCGATAACTGCGCGGAATGCGCCAGCGGTATTCATCTATCTGCTCCAATGGTCCTTGCCATTCCTTGTCCGCCATGGCTTTCACCTCACGCGGAGCCTCTCCGAGAACCGGGTGCAGGCGGGAAGCCCGCGCGACGCGGTCTTCGGATGGGCTCGAAATAAAACAGCGACAGAGGGCTACCCCCTGCCGCTGAAGCGTTCAGTATCCGCGAGCAGGGGGTTCACCCCTGCCCTTGCAGAGTGAACCCAACCTACACCGATTTCGACGTCCGCTTGCTTAGACGACGGATGCGACGTAAGGTTGTCTCCAGAATTTGCCGCACGCGCTGGCGGCTGAGCCCCACCGCCTGTCCAATGTCCTCCAACGTGCGCTCGGGCTCGCCGTTCAAGCCGAACCGCATCTCGATGATTTTGCGTTCACGGGGGGTCAGTCGGCTCATCACCCGCGCCAACTCTTCTTTGGACATCATCATCTTATCGTCATCTGGCACGGTCGCGTTTTCATCTTTGAGGATGTCGCCCAGCGACGTTTCCATTTCTTCATCAATGAGAACGTCCAACGACGCCGCGTCCGTTGGGATTTCC
Source organism: Abditibacteriales bacterium (assembly GCA_025055355.1). Classification (GTDB taxonomy): domain Bacteria; phylum Armatimonadota; class Abditibacteriia; order Abditibacteriales; family JANWYM01; genus JANWYM01. The sequence goes on along the minus strand of JANWYM010000268.1, from coordinate 3,381 downwards.
ATCAACTCCTTCACATGTTCCACAGGCGTCTGCAAATGCTCGCTCAACTCCTCCACCGTCGGCGGACGCTTCAGCTGCTGCGTCAGTTCCTCGCCGGCGCGGTTGAGGCGGTAGAGTTCTTCAATGACCCGCTGGGGGACGTAAATCGCCCCTTTGAGATGGCTGATGCTGCGGCGAATATGCTGCTCTATCCAGTGAACGGCGCAAGTGCTGAATCGCGTCCCCCGACGATAGTCGTAATGGTCCACCGCCTTAATCAAGCCGATGTTGCCCTCCTGAATTAAGTCCTCTAACGGCACCCCCATTCGGCGGTAGCGCCGGGCGATGCTGACGACCAGTTTCAGGTTCGATTCGATGAGAACCCGACGCGCCTCGGCATCGCCTTGTTCCACCCGCTGCGCGAGTTCGATTTCCTGCTCACGCGTCAGCAGCGGACGACGCTTGAGTTGCTCCGCCCACTGCCCGCTCGCACTGGGCAGCGGGGCGTTGAGGTTCTCACGCCAGTTCCCATCGTCTGGCTCCTCAAGCAGTTCATCAGAGGAGATAACCTCTTCATCGGACGGTTCCGTCAACACTTCTTCAGGCTCTTCGCGCATCATCTCTATCTCTCTCCCTCATCGCCCCGGGGTCTCGGGGCGCGAGGCTGATAGTGTCAATCCCCCATCTCGCTGATGTCACTGAGACGGTTCGCCGCCGCGTCAGGATATCCTCTTGCTTGACCAAAATTTGACCCGACGCGGATTTTAGAGTATAATCGCTTTGTCCCGATAATTGCACGAGGTTCGCTCATGCCGGATAACCAGCCGACATCTTCTGCTTCTTCGATACCATCATGGGGCGTCCTTGCCGCCGTGTTTGTCATCTCTTTCTGCGTCCTCGCGCTGGAGGTGACGCTGTCCAAACTGTTCTCCGTCGTCCTCCGCTACCATTTCGTCTTTCTGATTGTTTCCGTAGCGATTTGCGGGTTGGGGTTGGGCGGGCTGGCGCTGCACGTGGGAGGGTTGCTGCGTGACGGGTCGGCGCGGCGCTCCTTCCCTTCGGAGTGGCTCCTTCTCGGCTCGGCGCTTGGTTTCGCTCTCTCCACCGTGCTGACGCTCGTTACGCTCGTCCGCGTGCTGTTTCCTCACCACCTGTTCAGTTATTGGACGATGGCAGTGGTGATGGTGGTTCCCTTCTTTTTTGCGGGCGTTTTTCTGGCGGAGGTATTTCATCAATACGCTGCCCAAAGCGGTAGAATCTACGGCGCCGACCTGCTCGGCGCCGCCACCGCCAGCGCCGCCGTCGTCGGTATGTTAAACCTCTGGGGCGCCATCAACGCTTGTCTCTGGATTGCCGCCTTCGCGCTCCTGTGCCTTCCGCTTTTGACGTTGGCATGTTGGCACGTTGGCACGTTGAAACGTTGGCACGGTGTGACGCTCCTCGCCGTGCTGACCGTTTACATCGGTTTGTTCTTGTTCGCCGGGGGCAATCGTCCCCATCCGCTGTTAGATATTCAGCCCGTCCACGTCCGCGATGTCGTTCTGGCCGCTGAGATGGCGAAGCCGCTGTTCACCGAACTGACCAAGCCGCCGGAGTTGCGTCCGAAGATCCTCTACACCCACTGGACGGCGTTCGCTCGCACCGACGTTGTGCAGGACCCCGAAGTCGGCGACGATGCCCTGCTGGTTTACACCAACGGTCACGTCCCGACCACCATGATTCGCTTCAGTGGCACACTCAAAGACGTCGAGTATCTCAAGGGGCAGTTGGGCTATTTCCCGTTCGGTTTCGCGCGCCCCCGGCGCGTGCTGTGCATCGGTCCAGGCGCGGGGATGGACGTCTGGTTCGGATTGCTCAGTGGGGCGCAGCGGATTGACGGTGTGGAACTCAACCCTTCCATGCTGCCCATTATGCGCCGCTTCCGTCAGTTCAACGGCGGACTCTACGAGCGTCCCAACGTCCACATCGTGACCGATGAAGGGCGCAGTTTCGTGCAGCGTTCACGCCAGCAATATGACCTGATTTTCCTTGCCCTCACGCAAACCTCCACCACAGGGCACAGCGGCCTGACCCTGATGGAAAGTTACATTCACACTTTGGACGCTTTCCGTGATTACTACGACCGCCTCACCCCGCGCGGGCAACTCGCCCTCATCACGCAAGAGTTTCCCCTTGCCGTCAGATTCTTCACAACTGGCGTCGCACTGCTCAAGGAGAGGGGCTTCTCCGACCGCACTGCCTGCGACCGCATCGCCGTCATCGGGTTGCCCGCCGACGTTCGCGAGGTCGGTCCTTACCGTTACCTGTTCTTGCTGAAAAAGCAGGCGTGGTCACCCCAGGAACTCCAGCGCATGGCTCGCCTCGCCAAGGCGCTCTATTTCTCCCCCCTTTTCGTTCCGCGTCAGCATCAGGAGCCGCCGTTCTCGTTCGTCGCTGACGGCACGTGGACTTTACAGCAGTTGATTGATGTGGCACGCACCGAGCCATCGCGCTATCATTCCCGCGTTCCCCTCAACATCGCTCCTGCCACCGATGACCAGCCGTTTTTCCTTGACCTGAGTTTCGGCGTGCTACCGCTGTTCTACGGACTGTGCGCGGCGGCGGCGGGGGGCGTGGGGCTGTTCGCAGCGTTCGCGCTGGCATGGAAGCGGTTTGTCGAGAAAACCTCGCCTCGCCCCGTCTTGCCTTACGTCGCCTACTTCGCTTGTCTGGGCGTGGGGTTCATGCTGATTGAAATTCCCCTGATGCAAAAACTCATCCTCGTGCTGGGGTATCCGACGCTGGCGATGGCGGTCATTCTGTTTGCGCTGCTCTTGGGAGGGGGCTTGGGCAGCCTCGCCAGCCAACGCTACGGACAAGTGGGCTCCCTGTCCTACTTGATGGCAGCCCTGATCATCGTCGTCTTGGTCTCTGCGCTCTACGCTGTCTTTCTCTCCGCCCCTCACCCGACGCTGCTGCGTTTGAGCCTCCCCGGGCGCTGCCTGTGCGTTGTCGCGCTGTTGCTGCCGCTGGGGTTTTGCTTGGGCGTTCCCTTCCCCACGGGCGTGCGCCTGCTCTCCCAGGTCAGCCCGCAGGACGTGCCGTGGATGTGGGGCGTCAACGGTGTGATGTCCGTCGTCGGTTCGCTGCTCGCTGCCATCGGCGCGAAACTCGTCGGGTTCAAAATGGTCATGCTTGGCGGGGCAGGCGTGTATGCCCTCGCCCTGCTCATCGCGCTCAGCCTCCGACCCAAGCATGTGCGCTGACTACAACTTCGGCAGCGTAATCCCTTGCTGACGCTGATACTTCCCCCTGCGGTCAGCATAGGTGGTTTCGCACTGCTCATCGCTCTCAAAGAAGAGCAACTGCGCGATGCCTTCGTTGGCGTAAATCTTCGCCGGCAGCGGTGTGGTGTTGCTGATT
>JANWYM010000267.1 GCA_025055355.1 Abditibacteriales bacterium | reverse complement strand
AAGCCGCCCCGCACCCTCAACCACAGCGTCATCGTCCTCGTGCCCGGTATCCATCGGGGTATTATCCCTGCCCTGCTTTACGCAAAATCCATCGCCCGCAACGTTCACGCCGTTTTTGTGGAGATGGAGCCCGGTGCCTCTCAGCGGCTGCGAGAACAGTGGGAGATATGGGGGCAAGGCATCCCGCTGTTTGTCCTCAAGTCCTATTACCGCGAGTTGCGCGAGCCGCTGTTGAACTACATTGATACCTTGATACGGGAACAGAACTTGGACCTGCTGACAGTCGTGCTGCCCGAATTCGAAACGACGAAATGGTGGCACAAGTTCCTCCACAACCAAACGGGTTTCTATCTCAAATTCGTGCTGCTGTTCAAGCCCAAAGTGGTCGTGACGAACATTCGGTATCACTTGGAGGAGTAAGTTAAAGGGGAGACTGCCATGAGCGATGCGCCACAGATTGACCGCGACCGTGTGCGCGGGATAGCGGGGCGGTTTCAGTTGGATCTCGTGCTGCTGTTTGGCTCGCGGGCGAAGGGACGCGCCCGACGGCACAGTGATTACGACATCGCCGTGCTGGACGCCAGCCACCCGCTGATGCACGAGCAGCAGTTAGCATTGGCGGGCGAGTTCACTCTCTTGCTGCGCACCGACCATATAGACCTGGTGTTCCTGCGCCGCGCCAAACCGCTGCTGCGCTATAACGCCGTGCGCGAGTGCGTCGTGCTTTACGAGCGGGAGCCGTTGTTGTATCGCCATTACCGATGGCAGGCGTGCAAAATGTGGGAGGACAGTCGCTGGCTGCACAATCGCAAGCGTCGCCGCATCGAGAAGTTCCTGCAAAGTCGAGGCCTGAAATGAGTCAACAGGACATCTGCCGCGAGCGCGTCAAACTGATCACTGCGACGCGAATTTTTCCCGCAATCGCTTTGCCGCCTCTGCCTCGTTCTTCAACTTCACATACGCCTCATCTAACGGGATCTCCGCCGCGCTGCCGGGGGCAAAGCCGCAGTCGGGGTTGAGGGTGATGCGGTCGGGAGCAATATACTTGAGCGCGTTCTCGACGCGGGCGGCGATTTCGTCGGGCGTGTCAATGTGTTCGCTCCGCACGTCCACGCAGCCCAACCCGATTTCCCGGTCTTCGGGCAGACCGCGTAACGCGGCGAAGTCGCCCGCGACAGGGATGGAGAACTCCATCACGTATTGCTGCACTTTGAGTGCGCACAGGAACGGTAGGATCGGCTCGTAGCCGCCCTCCCCGACCCAACCGCTGCGCCCCTTGTTGCGGCGGCAGAGGTGAACAGCGATTTTGACGCCGCTGATGCCTTCTACAATCTCGTTCAACAAGTCCACGCACAGATGCGCTTCCCGTCGCCAATCGTCATATTGCTCCTGCACCCGCTTGTCCACGAACAGACACAAGTGCGGGTCGTCAAATTGCGCCACGTCCGCGCCCGCGTCGTGCACGGCGCGCAACGCGTCGCGCAGCACAGGCACAAGGGCGCGCATGAACGCCTCCCGCGTCGGGTAGGCTGCGCGGGACTTGTCCGCTTCCCACATGCGTTGTCCCAAAAGATACGGCGAAGGCAAGCACACTTTCACCATGCGGCTCGTGTGCGCTTTGAGGAACTTGACCTCCTCCGCGATGACGCCGGGGCGCTTGACGGTTATCGGTCGAACGACGGTGTGCCACGACAGCCCATCGCGCACGCCGCGCTCAAAGCCGTCGCAGAGGTCAGCAATCACGCCGATGTAAGACCGCCGCCGCCACTCGCCGTCGGAAACGATGTCCAGCCCCGCCGCCTCTTGCATCGCTATCGCAAACATCACGGCGGCGTCCATGCGTTTCCGATACTCTTCGGGGGGCAGCGTGTCCTGCTGCTCCAACAAGTCACGCACAAACTGGGGTCGCGGCAGGCTGCCGACGACGGAAGCGGGGAAAAGCATGTCACTCCCTCTCCTTCCACTCCTGCTGCGCGATGAAGTAATCCTCCGTTGTGTCCACTTCCCAGTAATCCCCGTGCGTGTCCACCTTGTGAACGGGGACGCCTTGCTCAATCATCTCTTGAATGATATGGATGAAATACGCTTGCTGCACCGACGGCGCACCGTGAAAGGGGTGACCGTCATACTGGCTGAGAACTCGATGATAATGCTCGCGCAAAACCTCCGCCCCGCGCGGCGTGAAGCGGGCGACGCCGATATATTCGCCGTATGCTGCTTCCGAGGGGATATCGCGGCTGACGCGCAGCAGACGGTCGCCCACCGCCAACACCTTTTCCGCGTCATCTTCAGGATGCTGCGTGCGCCGACGGTAGCGGCGGCGCCAATCCGTGTCAACAACTAACGTGATGTCATGCGGACTTGCCATCAGTTTTTGCACGACGCGCGGGCGATACAAAATGTCAGCGTAAGAGCAAACGAACCCGCCCGCGAAATGCTCCTCCGCGCAAAACAACGAGGCGAGAATGTTGTTGCGCTCCCACGCGGCATTGTGACAAAACGTAAGGTGCGGATACTCCGCCCGCACTTTTTCGATGTGGTAGCCGCCGATGAAAACGATGTCGCGCAGCCCTGCCGCTGCGAACGCCGCTATCGCCCAATCCAAAATCCGCTTGCCGCTGATTACCGCAAAACACTTGGGCGTGTCCTCCGTCAGCGGCATGAGACGTCGCCCGCGACCCGCGCCGATGATGATGGCTTTCATGTCCTCATCGTCCTCGTCCTCGTCGTCGTCCTCGTAACCGGCTATTTCTCGATTCGTTGCAATCAACGACCGAGGACGACGAGGACGATTTATTCAACTCTCACGTGGGGAGGGTTGACAAAATCGTGATACCTCTCCCCTACCCTACCCGCCACCGCGTCGCCGGGATGGATGTAAATCCGATACACGAACGTCAGCGTCTCACCCTGGGGCAGCACGTGGCTGCCGTCATGACCTTTGCCGAGAAAGTCAGACAGTCCGAACGGGTTCGCCGTGCAAAGCCCGTAGTCGCGGGCGTGCCAGTAGGTCGGATGGCGGAAACTCGTCGGATGGTCGAACAGCGCCACGCCCGCCCAATTGCCTTCGACAGGACCGGCATAGTCAATCCAGTGCGCCCGCCGGCCCCAGCACTCGCGTTCGTTGATGCCCCCGTAGGAGTTCTCCATCTTGCCGCCACGCGCGACGGTCATCGTCGGATGCACCCGCAGCGCACAGATGCCGCCTTCCTTCGTGTCGCCGAACCTCACATCGCCTTCGGTAGCGTGAAAGACCACGCGCTTGTCAATTAAGCGATGGCTCTTGGGCAGGTTGTAGAATCTGAGATGAGTAGTCTGCTCCAGTAGTTTTTTGCCATCGGCGTCTTGCCATTCGTTGAGCGCGACGAGGTCGGCGTAAACCGTCCCGCTTGCTATCTTCTCGAACCGACGATGACGCACCCAGCCATGCCCTCTGCCCTCGCTCCAGCAATCCGCGCCGTTGACGTCGCCGTGCGCGACGTAGAGCGAACGATGATGTGGATGATCAAAGCCCTGTTGGGGGTCGCCCTCCAGCTCCCGCGTCAGCGGCGCGCCGAAGGGGCCGATGACGGGATACAGAAACGGGCGGACATACTGCGCATGATAAACATAACTGGTGAACAGTCCATCGGACATCACCACGTCCACTTTGCTACCCGTTTCATGGTGCAGCGTGATGCTCCCCCCTGAGGGCGCACAACCAGCAGCGTCGCGACCGCTCCTCAACACGGCCCGCCGGTGCTGTCCGCGCAGCAGGCGGTCAACGATGAAGGTGACCGCGATTTTCCCGTTGGCTTCTTCACCCTGCGCTGACACACACGCGGTTACTTTTCCCTGCGCGTCCAGAAAGTCAACGCAGAGTTGATCCGTCGCGTCCAGTCGTCCTTTGTCCAACTCCACCGTCACGGGACAGCCGATGCGGTCATGCTGCCCTGCCTCCATGATGATGTTCAACAGACTCACGATATCCTCCCGGCGATGAAAAGTCCCACGCGATTATACACGCTTCGGGACGCCAGCGCAAATGGCTGCTTTGCGTTTCTCCCTGTTCCGTGCTACAATCAACTGCGAAGGAGGGATACTGATGAACATGACTCCACGCGAAGCCGTGCTGACAGCGATGCGCCTGGAAGACCCGGGCTACATTCCCGTGATGAGTCAGTTGACCATCGGTCACATCCTGCTCAACACGGGGGTTGACCCGATTGCGTTCAACTTTACGAACGACGGTTACGTCGAGGGTGTGCTGAGGATACGCGCACTCTACGACTTCGACGGCATCCTGCTGCACAAGCCGGGGCGCGAGGAAGCCGTTTTGACGATGGCGGAAGTCGTCGAGCATGAGGACGGTCCCGCCCTGCTGTTTCCCGACGGGGGCAAGATCATCTGTCAACGCAACGACGACCCGAAATACGAAGCCCCCGACGGCTGGCAGTTTCCTGGCGCGGCGCCGACGGACGCCGCCGACCCGCTGGAATGGCTGGAGGAAAACCTCGATTGGGACAACCCCATCGGACACTTGCCTGAATCCTATCAACACTGGCACATTCACAAGGGGCTGCACTTCTGGACGCAGCCGGAGCAAATTCCCGATTACTACTACGCGACGATTGACCGCGTGTTGGCGGCGTGCGCAGGCAAGTATTCGGTGCACGGCGAGGTCAAAGCCCCGTCGGACTACCTGTTGAACATGTTCGGCATGGAGAACGCGCTGATGGCGATGATTCTCAACCCCGCGTTGTGTCACAAGTTGATGGAGCGGGCGACGGAGTCCATCTGCCTGTGGGCAGTGGAACAAGTCAAGCGCGGCTGCGACGCCATCAAGAACTCCTCGCCTTACGCCGGGGGCGGTTTTCTGTCGCGGGAGCATTACGAGGAATTCGTCGTGCCTTACGAGAAGAGGTTAGCCCAAGCCGTGCGCGAGGCGGGCGGGTTCATCTATACGCACACCTGCGGCGCGATCGGCGACCGACTGGATTTGATAGTGCAAAGCGGCGTGAACGGCATCGAGTGCCTCGACCCGCCGCCACTGGGCAATACCGATTTGGCGGAGGCTAAAGAGCAGTGGGGCAAGCAGATTTTCATCAAGGGCAACGTGGACTCGGTCAACGTGCTGCTGCGCGGCACCCCTGACCTGGTGCAGGAGGACGTGCGCCGTCGCCTCGAAATCGGCAGTGTGGGCGGCGGCTACATCATGTCCACCGCCTGCTCCATTGCGCCCGCCGTCCCGCCGCAGCACATCAAATTGATGGTGGCGGTGACGCGGGAGTTCAGCGAAAAACGGCTTCAGACAGGATGAACAGGAGAGACGGGATGGGGTTCACCAATGAAGACGCTGTCATGGCGGGCGCAGCCAAGCCGTCTCCGCCGCAGGGGATTGCTTTGCTTCGGTCCTCGCAACCGCTGCGCTCCTCGCAATGACACCATGTGCCCGTCATGGCGAGCGCAGCGAAGCCATCCCCGGCGGAGCAGATGGTTTCACTCCGCTCGCCATGACACTCTTCTGTGCATCCTGTCAAGAACATGATGAAAGTCCAACTTGGCATAGACATCCTCCGTAGCGACGGTTTTGCCTGCCTGCGTGGCGCGCGGGTGGGACTGATTACCAACCACACGGGCGTGGACGGCAACGACACGCCCACCATAGACCTTCTTCATCATGCGCCCGATGTGGAGTTAGTCGCGCTCTTCTGCCCAGAACACGGCATTCGCGGCGACCGGGACGAGAAAGTTCCCTCATCGGTGGACGAACGCACGGGGTTACCGATTCACAGCCTCTACGGGGACACGCGGCGTCCAACGGCGGCGATGCTGCGCGGATTGGACACGCTCGTGTTCGACGTGCAGGACGTTGGGGCGCGGTTTTACACCTACACGACGACGATGGCTTACACGATGGAAGCCGCCGCTGTGCATGGGTTGCGCTACGTCGTCCTGGACCGCCCCAATCCGATCGGTGGTGTAGGCGTCGAAGGTCCGATGGTGGATGAGGACCAGAAAAGTTTCGTCGGCTACCTGCCCGTCCCCGTGCGGCACGGCATGACTGTCGGCGAACTGGCGCGGTTCTTCAAGGGAGTGAGTCACCTCGACGTTGATTTGACCGTCGTGGCGATGCAGGGCTGGAAGCGCTCAATGTGGTATGACGAGACGG
>JANWYM010000266.1 GCA_025055355.1 Abditibacteriales bacterium | reverse complement strand
GTTGGGCTGGCAGGGACGCCCGCCCCTACGAAGGCGACCCGCTGGGGTAGCCCGACGTCGGGCTGGCAGGGACGCCCGCCCCTACGAAGGCGACCCTCTGTCCTAAGAGCCTATCCGAAAACTCTCCCCTCCTTGGCAAGGAGGGGTCGGGGGAGGTTCAGAGCAAGCCGACAACCCTGTGTGGTCCTCTTGGTCAAGGGAGATAGCAAGGCTTTCGGATAGGCTCTAAGCGAAGGCGAAGAGGCGCGATGCTTCTCCTTCACTATCATGGCGAGGCGCGGAGCGGTTGCGAGGAACAAAGCAAAGCCATCCCCGCCGCAGGAGATGGCTGCGCTCCGCGCGTCATGCCAAGCACACAGGGGTCATTGCGAGGAGCGGAGCGACGAAGCAATCTCCTGGCGGAGGGGATGGCTGCGCTCCACGCGCCATGACAGGCCTCATGTCACTGCGTTCAGGGTCAGAATGACAGAGGGGTTTTGTGGGGCGCTCTTATTGAAAGCTCCACTCAACGTTCGACCAACGCCACACATTCAACGTGATATGTCTGCGGGAACAGGTCAATCGGCTGAACCTCTTTCACCTCGTAACCATGCGCACGCAGCGCGCTGACATCGCGCGCCAACGTTGTCGGGTCGCAGGAGACGTAAACGATTCGGTGGGGTCGTAAGGCGATGATCTCTGGCATCGCTTCTTTCGCGCCACTGCGGGGCGGGTCGAGGAGGAGAACGTCAGGATGCACACCCTGGGAGCGCAAGCGCGGAAGGGCGCGTTCCACGTGGTCACAGATGAAATGCGCGGATGCGGCGGGCAGAGCCGCCGCGTTGAACTCGGCGTCAGCGATGGAGAGCGGCGAACTGTCAATGCCGTAAACCTTGCAACCCGCGCGCGCGGCGAGCAAGGCGAAAACCCCGACCCCGCAGAAGGCATCCACAACGGTTTCGTGCCCGTGCAGGTGGGCGTAAGCCATGACCGTCGCGGCTAAGACCTCCGACTGCTGCGCGTTGACTTGAAAGAACGAGTCCGCGTGAACGCGCCAGCGCAGTCCGGCTAACTCTTCATGAAGATAGGGCTGTCCGCTGATGACTTGTGATGTTCGTTGAACATCTTCCGTCGGCGCGTCGTGTCGCTGCGCCACGCGCCGCAGAACGCCGCTCAGTTGTGGCACGCGTTCGCGCAGCCGCGCGGCACAGGCGCGCTCCGTCTTCCAGCGCTGCGCTGTGGTCACGAGCGTCACCACCGCTTGCGTGCCTGCCCCGTTCACCCGCGCTTCGACCCATCGCAACACCCCTCGCCCCGTGCGTGGGTTGAAAACGCTGAGCAGCCCGCCCGCGACGCACTCCTTCACCGCCGCGAGAATCTGATTATTGACCGGGTGCTGAATCAGACATTCCGCAATGTCCACCACCTCATGCGACCCCGCCGCAAAAAAACCCCCGCCACTCCCCTCCCCCCCGGCGGAGGAGAGGGGAGGAAGGCTTCCAAACACAAACGTCGCCTTGCTCCGATACGCCCACGGGTTCGCCATCCCTACCACGTCGCACACCTTGACGTTTTCCACCTTGCCGATGCGCCTGAGAGCGTCCTCGACGAAGCGCTTCTTCTGCTGCAACTGCGCGGCGTAATCCAGATGTTGCAGTTGACATCCACCGCAGTGCCCAAAGTAGGTACAGGGCGGCAGGATGCGCTGCGCCGATGGTTTCACCACGCGCACGAGGCGCCCCCGCAGAAAGTTCTTCCGCCGCTCAGTCACTTCCACCGCGACCTCATCGCCCGGCGCGCCGTAGGGAACGAAGACCGTGAGGCCCTCTGGTGTCTTCCCCACCGCGTCACCGCCGAACGCAAGGGCGCGTAAGTGGACGTTGAGGTGTTGTTTGTCTGTCATCACGCACACTCTCTTGCGGGTTATGACGCTTGACAGCCCTCCCGCACTTTTGGTATCGTTATCTCCCGACGGTATTTTATCATGACCGAAGGTTACGCAGGGGCTGACATTACTACTTGGGAAAGCGAGGAAACAAGCATGGCAAACATTCCGATTGGTCTGCAACTTTACTCCGTGCGCGAGGAGTGCGCGAAGGACCTCCCCCGAGTCCTGGCGGCGGTCGCTCAGATGGGTTACGCCGGCGTGGAGTTCGCAGGCTACTACAACTACACCGCCCAGGACTTGCGCCGACTGCTGGACGAGAACGGGCTGAAGTGCTGCGGGACGCACACGGGCATCAATACGCTGTTAGGCGATGAATTGGAGCGCACGATAGAGTTTAACCTGACACTGGGCAACCCGTATCTCATCGTGCCGGGCTTGCCGGAGGCTTATCGCAACTCCCGCGCCGCGTGGCTGAAGACGGCGGAGTTATTCAACGAGTTGGCGGAAAAGGTCCAGCCGCACGGCTGTCGCGTTGGCTACCACAACCACGCGATTGAGTTCCAGCCGTTGGACGGCGAACTGCCATGGGACACGTTCTTCGGGAATACGAGGCCGGAGGTCATCATGCAACTGGACACCGGTAACGCCCTGCACGGCGGCGCCGACCCACTGCCCTACCTGCGTAAGTATCCGGGCAGAGCCATCACCGTCCACCTCAAGGAGTTCTCCGCCACCAATGACAAAGCCCTCATCGGCGAGGGGGATGTCAAGTGGCAGCAAGTGTTCGAGGCGTGCGAAACCGTCGGCAACACGGCGTGGTATATCGTGGAGCAGGAGAGTTACGCCTACCCACCGATGGAGTGCGTGGCGAAGTGCTTGGAGAACTTGCGCAAGATGGGGAAGTAAGGACAGTGCTTTGCGTCTTTGCGCTAAACTCAACTTTTGCGTTTCGCCCTTCTCTCCCTCTCCCTGCAGGAAAGCGTCAGGGTGGGTGGAGCGAAGTAGTCTCCCCCCGGGGATGGCTGCGCTGCGCTCGCCATGACAGGCATTTTCGAAGGAGAGGGCAAAAAGCAAAGGTTGAACGCCCAAGTTTCATTACAGCCCCAGCGTCATGTGATATGATGGCCCCACGGGGTCGGGCGCGTCGCCGTCAATGACGAAGCCAACGCTTTGATAGAGCGCGATGCCGCGCGCGTTGTCCTTCATCACCGTCAGTTGGATGCCTTTCTTTCCCAAGTTCTTAGCTTCTGCGATCATGCGCTCCATGAGGGCGCGCCCGACGCCCACCTCCTGCCAGCTGTCGCGCACGCAGATGCCCAATGTTGGCATCTCGCCCTCGCGCCCAATCCAAACGTAGCCCACCGCCGTGCCGTCCTCCGCAAAGGCGATGAAACAAACGATGCTGTCATCGGCGGCAACCTTCAGACCAGACTCGCGGGTGAGCGGGTAGGGATGAAAGAAATAATAGGTGCGCTCGGAGCAACTCGCCAACATCTCCCCTAACGCTTCGCCGTCATCGGGCGTTTTGCAGCGCACGGTGATAGCGCGTCCGTTTTTCAGCGTCACGGGCGGACTCCCTCCAACTGGTCAACAAGCCGCGAGGTATGAATGACATCCCGAATGTCGCTGCACGGTGTCGTGCCGTGCTGAATGCACTCGATGAAGTGCTGGTGCATCCTCAGAACGCCCTCGTAACTGTGCACGTCATGGGGGTCTTTGCCTTCAATCTCCGCGCCCGAGAGCACGCGCGGTCCTTTGCCGTCCTCGTAGATTTCAATGTGCTCTGGCAGGCGCAGATAGCACCCGATGCCGTAGCCGTGCAGTTCGGCGCGCAAGTATCGCCCGCCCGAGGAGCGGTTGCCCGTGATGATGCCGACGGCGTTGTTGGCGAAGCGGATCAACCCGTTGTAGCAGTTCTTCCAGTCCGTTTGATGGCGGTCCTGATAAGCATGAACTTCCACGACCGCGCTGCCCACCATGAAGCGCACGAGGTCCACCACGTGGCAGATGTCATTCCACAGCGTCGAGGTCGCCCCCGGATGCCTCAGCCATTTGTGGAACTCGCCGATCGCCAGCGTCGCCGGTCCGCGCGCCTGAACGCGTCGCATCGCCTCGCGCGTCACGTCGGCGTAACGCCGCTGATACCCGACGCAGCAATAGACGTTGTTCGCCACCGCTGCCTCAAGCAACTGCTGCGTTTCCTCGCTGTTGGCGCCCGCGGGCTTTTCGATGAAGACATGCTTCCCGGCGTTCATGCAATCCACCGCCGGGCGCGTCATCAGGGTCTCGCCCATGATGACATACACGACGTCCAGTTCCACTTCTTCGAGCATCCGCTTGTAATCACTGAAGGTGCGCGGGATGCGATACCTCTCGGCGACCGTGCGCATCCGCGTCTCGTCCAACTCCGCCACCGCCTCGATGCGGACGCCTTCCAAACGACTCACGTTCGGGTAATGTGCGTTCTGCGCCCGCGAGCCGGCGCCGATGAATCCGACTTTGAGCAATGTGCCTTCTCCCCCTTCGACCGAAGCTACACAGTGGCTGACACCCTCTTCCCCGTCACGTAGCGCCCCTTGGCGATGAGTTGAAAAACCTTGAACTGCTTGTCGGTGCGAACCCCACCGTCGCCGCGACGCAAACCGCCACCTTCATACCCAAAGGTCTCGATGCGCGCGGGGCGCTCGCCCGTGAACTTGATGGGGTTTTGCTTCGTTTTGACAATTCGAGAGGTCACACAGTTGCCGGCGCAACCTATCACCCGCGTCAAAACAAAACAGCGTTTGACACGCCAACCCGCGGCACGTATAATGTGACAACGACACGTTACATTTTCGGGCGGCGGTTGACGGAGGGAAACGGCGTTGTGGAGTCGCGCTTTACGCGGTTGATGCAATCAGTGGTCGTGCTATGTGCAGGATGCGCGCTGACGTGGAGCACGTGGCGGTTCGCCCGCTACGTGCCGTCGCAGCATTATGGGCAGTGGGTGGTGGTCCATGCGGTCAACGATTTCCTCGCGCCGCTGCTCATCGTCATATTGCTGTTCACGTTATCGCCGGCGGAGTTCGGCTTGCGGTGGGGCGATTGGCAGAGAGGTTGGCGGTGGGGGCTGGGGCTGTTTGGGCTGTTTGGCGTCGGGCTGATCGCACTGCCGATGACACCGTTTTACGCAGAGATACGAGCGCAGTATCGCGCGACATGGTTGCCGCCGGTGCGCAGCGTGGCTGATATGGTTTGGCTGGAAGTTGTCACGTTGATTTATATGTTTTGTTGGGAATACTTCTTTCGGGGATTCCTGCTGTTTGGCATGAAGCGGGGATTCGGGTCCATGGCGAGCGTCTTGCTGCAAGCCGCGTTGTTCGGTCTGGCGCATTTTGGGAAGTCATGGGCAGAGATAGGCGGCTCGTTTGTCGCGGGCATTGTGTTGGGTATCGTCTGTTTGCGCTGCCAATCGTTTCTGCCCGGTTTCATCGCGCACGGGTTGGGGCATGCGGCGTTTAACTTGCTGGTGTGGTACCGGTAGCCCCAGCATCGCACGGAAACACACGGGAAAAAGGCGAGAGATATGATGTCAAGATGGGTGGGATGGGGAACATCGCTTTTGCTGGTCGCCGCTTTGGGGGGCTGCGCGAAGAGCCCGCCGGGCGGCGTGTCGGGCATTGTGTCCAATCGGTTGGTGTTTGATTGGATTGTGCAAGGCTTTGTGCGCGACCAGTTCTATTATTACGTGGCGATTGACGACGACGAGAACTCCAGCACCGGACCGATTCCTGTCATCGGTCCGCCGTTCGGTAACGGGTGGGGAACGGGGTCATTCACCCTCTCCGTTGAATACCACGCCGGGCAGTATCGCTTGCTGCGGCACACGAAGAACCCGGACGGAACGATCTCCTCCGGCACGGTCGTGCCGACGGGATTGATCAACGCGATTCCGCCGCGCCAATTGGGTGGGGATGAGTTCCGCTTTGAACTGGACATCAACCAACTCATCGCGCAGGGCTTCCTGCGCGACGCCCGCACGCTGGACATTAACTTTATCATCACCGACCAGATTAACGTCAACCCCAACGCGGGGTTCAAGACCTTCGACGGCTTGGGGCGCACGGGGAACGTTTACGTGACGATTCCCTTTCAGGTCAACGGGACGTTCGACAACGGCACCACCGGCGCCGAGGCAGAGGACGTTCAGGACGTCGTCAACTGCTTCCAGATTGACGGCTGCCCGGATTTGGACATCGCGGATTGGAGTATTGAGGTGCAACGGAGCCGGTGAAGGGCACGTTAGCACGTT
>JANWYM010000265.1 GCA_025055355.1 Abditibacteriales bacterium | reverse complement strand
AGAGGGAAAGAGGATTGGCAGCCTGAGCGAGCCAGACTATTTTCAATTGCAGGGGCAGAGTCGGCAGTGGCTTCGTGGGCGCAGCGAATATGTTGAGAGTCAGAATGGCATGTGGGTTAGAAGGGAACGATGGGTGCGGCTGCAGGACATCGCCGTTGAACCCGACGTGATTCGACGCGAGGTGATTGATGTTCAGCGCGACCTCGGTGACCCCGGCGGCGAAGGACCACCCGCAATTCAAGTGCTGGATGCCAACGGCAAGGGGCAACTCGTTGTTTGGTGGCAGTATACGATTGACAGGATTATCGGTCCCAACGACCACGTTGCCTACGTTTATACCACCCGCGATGGTGTGCCTGTCCCGCTCATTCACCACAGGGAGCTCCTCCAAGCCCTCCGTCTGCCCGACGGCACCCACGCATTTGCCAGCCTCCGTCTGCTTTGGCAGGGCAAAGCGTATCAATGGCGTGAGGGCACGTATCAGTTGCTGCCCCTGCCGCGCAACGGGTGGCGGTGGCGCGTGCTGCGAGAGAACATGCCGGCGCTATGGTTTAGCCTGTTTGCCATTCCACCCGCCTTGTGGCTGCTCATCTTCGCGTGGACAAGGCGACATCACTACATCGCCCCTGCGCTGCTGACTCCCTACTGGATAGCCCAAACGCGCCGCTATCTGCTCTGCTGCGCGGCGACGGCGATCCTCATCGTGGCTTTGACTCTGCTTTATGGCTACCACTTCCTGTGGATGGTCTTCCTGGGGCTCACCGCGCCGGTTGGAGCCGCCGCATCGCTGGTGTTATTGATGCGCGTGATGGTCTGGACGCGAGCAATGAGCGGCTCTCAATCCTCCTGATACGCCCGAAACCCCCGCACCATCAGCCCGCGTTGGTTCGTCTTCTTCGCCTCCGCTGCGCGCTTTTCGGCTTCGGCGCGGTTGGCGGTGGTGGTCGCGCTGATGATGACGTAATCGTCGGGACGGCGGTAGCGGTGGATGAACACGGGGCGCGACTTGTCCGAATAGTTCTCCTTCGAGCCGTGAATGCAGCGGTAGTGGAAGAAAATCGAATCGCCCGCTTTGCCGCAAATCGGCAGGGCGTCTTCCCACCTCCACTCGTTCTCGTCCAACCCCAGATGGGAGAAGGTGTCCACGTGCTTGAGTTGTCCCAACTTGTGCGAGCCGGGAACGACGTGCAGCGCGCCGTTGTTCAGGTCGGTGTCCACGACGTAGTTCAACACGGCGACAGGTCCATCGTAGCGATGCTCAAAATACGCCGCGTCCTGGTGCAGGTGCTTGGGATGCCCGCCGACGGGTTCTTTGTAGAGGCACTGCCCGTTGCCGAACAGTTCGATGTTCGGACCGATGATGGCTTCAAGGATGTCCAGCAACTTCTCGTCCAACGCACTGCGGAAGAACGCTGCGCTGGTTTGGTAGTTGATGGCAAGCACCATGATTTGCTTGTCGCGCTGGTAGTGCGGCGGCGCGGGGATGAACAGCGTGCCATCGGGCGTGCGCCACCCCTCGACGATTCTCTCGGCGCGGTCCAGCAGCGACAGCGACTGCGCCGCCGTCGCTTCAATGTCGCGCTGAACCTCCGCGATGTAAGGTGTCATCAAGCCGCGCACCACCAAGCAGCCGTGCTCATGATAAATCTCTGCCGCCCGCTGAACGTCCAAACCGTCCGCGAATAATTCGATGTCTTGGACAGAAACCATTCTCGTCAAGGAATTAGGTAGTTAGGTGGTTATACGAAACACCCAACCACCCAACCACCTAACCACCCAACCATCTAACCACCTTACCGTTGAACCACCACGTTAAACCTTCTCCCCGCCAGCGGCTCGCCGCCCACCAACACATCAACCGTGTGAACGCCTTCCTCGTGCAACACAAGGCTGCGCACCTCGACCACGAAATCATACGTCGCCAGCGGGTCAACGAAATCCGCCTCTCCGTCAATCCGCATAAGTTCCTGACCTGACGGACTCGTGATGCGGAACGAGATGGGGAACTTCCCATGCCCACTGGTGAACGATGCCATAATGAACATGCGTGGATGCTGCGTCGGTAGGCTCGACACTTGAATCGCGCTGAAGAGACTGACAAGTGTTTTGTTGTTCGTCGTCTTGTCTTCAATGATTTCGTTGCAAATCACGATGGCGACGCAAATCGGCTTCTCTTTGCCCATCGGGGAAAACGACTTGCCGGTCTCTGCGATTTCCACAGGGTTGACTCCTCTTGCCAATGATAGGGTGGGCTGGCAGGGACGCCCACCCCTCCATTGACCCGTTGACCTATTGACTTAAATGGTAGCCAACATCTCTCGTAAACTCTGCAGGCACTGCCGCGTCGCCTCTTCGCCGCCGAACGAAAACGCGCTGCCTTTGGGGCGCTGCAAAAGGTCATCAGGAATCTCGTGGCGAATCCGCCAGTGCGTTTCCAGCGACAGATAGCCGTCGTAACCATCCGCCTTCAACGCCTTGAACTGCCCGATGTAATCCACCTCGCCGGTGCCGAACTTGACGCCCTCAACTTTTCCATCAGGAGTGTGCTTGAGGTCTTTGAGGTGGACGTGAACGATCCACGGTTTGAGCGTTGCATAGCCGTCGGGGAACGCCGCGCCCGATTCGTCGTCCCACGCCTCGTTGCCGGGGTCCCAGATGGAACGCACGCGGGGATGATTCACCAGCCGCAGGAAATCTGCGGTCTTGCGCGCGTTAGCCGCCATCGTGCTGGGTTCGTTCTCGATGCCTAAGATGATGTCCTCCTGCTCCGCCATCCGAATCGGCGCTTGAAACTTCTCTGCGATTTGTTCCCACGGCGGTGTGCCCGGTTGCTTCCAGAACGTGAAGACGCGGATGAGTTGCGTGTCCAAACGATGGGCTAACGCGATGCACTTGCGCAAAATGTCGAGGTGACGCTGCTCTTGCTCCGCGTCGCCGAAGTCGCACTTGTAAAACGGCGTGGCAATGCCGCAGATTTTCAACCCGTGCTCTGCCGCAATATTTCTGATGCGCTCAATATCAGCATCTTCCAACTCATAGGGGTCTTTGTCCCACACCGACCGTATCTCCAACGCCGCGCCGCCGAAATCTTTAACCATGGCGGCGGCTACCGATAAATCCTGCGAAATCTCGTCCGTTATCACGGCTAACTTGAACATGACCCAGCCTCCTTTTACGATGGTTCGATTATAAGGGGAAGCGGAGGAAAAGTCAACAGAGAAAGCGACATTCGCTCTTCGCTCCACCGCGCCGTCCGTGCTATAATGACGAGACAGGTGAGACGCTGATCCAGCGAGGGGTTGTTTTCAAAAGGAGTCCCTCATGGCGCCGCATAAAAATCGTCCTCGTCCTCATCGTCGTCGTTTTTGAGGTTCGAGAACGAGGACGACGACCAGGACGACGACGATTTTCAGAGGAGGAATCCCATGCTTGAACGCAGCCAAGTCGCCGCGCCGCGTGCGCTCACCGCACAGCGGGTGGCAGGGTTTACGGAATCGGTCATCCGCGAGATGACGCGGTTAGCCCACCAATATAACGCCTTGAATCTGGCGCAGGGGTATCCGGGCTTTCCCGCGCCAGAGGCGATGAAGCGCGCGGCTATCGAAGCGATTGAGAACGACATCAACCAATACGCCATCACATGGGGGGCGAAACGACTGCGCGATGCGATTAGCGCGAAATACCAGTGGTATCAAGGGATGGACGTTGACCCCGAAACGATGATTACCGTCACCTGCGGGGCGACGGAGGGGATGATGGCGGCGCTGCTGGCGCTCATCAACCCCGGCGATGAAATCATCGTGTTTGAGCCTTTCTATGAGAACTACGGACCCGATGGGATTCTATCGGGGGCGACGCCGCGCTACGTCACCCTGCATGAACCCGACTGGAGCCTCGACCCCGACGAGTTAGCCGCCGCCTTCAACAACCACACCAAAGCCATCGTCCTCAACACCCCCAACAACCCCACAGGCAAGGTGTTCACCCGCGAGGAGTTAGCGATGATTGCGGCGTTGTGTCAGAAGTGGGATGTGGTGGCGGTGACGGATGAGATCTACGAGCATATCGTTTACGAGGGACGCGAGCATATCAGCATGGCGACGTTGCCGGGCATGGCGGAGCGCACGGTGACGGTCAACGGCGCGAGCAAGACTTACAGCGTCACGGGTTGGCGCGTCGGCTGGGTGATCGCCGCGCCGCCCTTAACCAACGCGATTCGCAAGGTGCATGACTTCCTGACTGTGGGCGCCCCCGCGCCGCTGCAAGAGGGCGTGGCAGTCGCGCTGGGCTTCGGGACGGACTACTACGCGCAGTTAGCCCGCGACTACCGCGAACGGCGCGACTTCATGCTGGAGGCGTTGACGGCAGCAGGGTTCCGCTGTTTTAAGCCTTATGGGGCGTATTACGTCATGACCGACTTCTCGGCGTTCGGCTTCGAGGACGACTTGACGTTCGCGGAATACCTCGTCAAGGAGATCGGCATCGCCGCCGTGCCCGGCAGCAGTTTCTATCACGACGCTGTGTTGGGACGACAGAAGATTCGCTTCGCCTACGCCCAGCCGCTGGACATCCTGCAACGGGCGGGCGAACGGCTGAGGCGATTGAGGGCATGAGCGAATCTCCATCGTGACGGCGGAAATGTTGGAAGTGGCTCTGCGGTAGCAGAGGGTGGAGGATTCTGGACGTAGACGGAGAAGACCAAACGACGCTGCTTTCGTTATCGCCAATTCGCCCTTCAACCCGGACAGCCAGAGCGCGGACGGCACGATGAGGTAAACACAGCCTAAAGAAGAGACGCCCTCTCTTGCGAGAGAGCGTCAAGCCAACGATACTATCGTTGGCGCTGTAGTCAAATCCTAATCTAACGCAAGCAAGTTAAAATGTCAAGGGGCGAAAGATGCCATCATGGAGCGAGTTATAGCCTATGTGGATGGTTTCAACCTATACTTTGGCCTGAGGTCGCGCGGATGGCGGCGCTATTATTGGCTCAACCTCCAAGCCCTCGCCCTGAACCTGCTCAAGCCATCGCAACAGTTAGTGTTCACCAAATACTTCACAGCGCGGGACATTTCACCTCACCTGTGTCCCCAACGGAATCGCTCCAAGAGTTTTCAGGTGTTCAGGGATGGACTGCTGCAATTGCTGTAAGGAGAGCGGAGGCATTGAAGGGATAATAGCCGGCGGCAGTAACCCTTCAAACCTGTCATTGCGCCAGCCATCCGCCGTCTACGGCGAACGTTGCGCCTGTGATGTAACGCGCCTTCTCCGAGCAGAGAAACACCAATATCCCTGCCACGTCAGCGGGTTGCCCGAAGAAACGCAGCGGCGTTTTGTCGAGAACCTCCTGCGTCAGCGACGGAATCTGCCGCAGACCCGCGTTCATGTCGGTTTCGATGAACGCGGGCGCGACGGCGTTGACGCGCACACCGAACTCCGCCCACTCGATCGCTAAGGTGCGCGTTAAGGCTTCGATGCCTGCCTTGCTCGCCGCGTAAGCCGCCAGGCGCGGTGCGCCCACGTGCGCTGCGACGGAACTGATGTTGACGATGCAGCCGCGCCGCTGCTCCACGAACACGCGCCCAAACGCCTGACAACACAGGAACGTTCCCTTCAAGTTCGTCGCCATCACCGCGTCCCAGTCGCTCTCGTTAATTTTCAACGCCCGCGTGTACATCGGACTGATGCCTGCGTTGTTCACCAGCACGTCCACTCGTCCGCAGCGTTCCAACACACTGTTCACCAGCGCATCCACGCTGGCGCGGTCAGCTACGTCCACTTGCAATGCCACTGCGTTGGGGAGGGAGTCCGCCACGTTTTGCGCGGCTTCCAGACGGCGGCTCGTCACCACCACCCGCGCCCCGACGCGCGCCAACTCCTCCGCGATTGCCCTGCCGATGCCCCGACTGCTGCCGGTGACGACGGCGACTTGGTCGGTCAAATCAAGAAAAGCGTCCATTCCCACCTTTCCCTTCAGCGATAAACTCAGGAGTATGCATGAACCGTTTTTTTCGCCCCCCTGGCGACGAATCTTTAACGCTGAACTTTTGCGTTTCGCGTTCTCCTTCTTCTCCGCTGCAGGGAAATGTCCTTGCGAGTGGAGCGAAGCCATCCTCTTGCCTGTCATCGCGAGCGGAGTGAAGCCGTCCCAGCCGTGTGAAAATGTCATTGCGAGG
>JANWYM010000264.1 GCA_025055355.1 Abditibacteriales bacterium | reverse complement strand
GCCATCGGCAAAACGATAGACGTTCTGGTGGAGGTGAACATCGCAGGCGAGGCGACGAAATCAGGCGTCGCGCCTCATGAGGTCGAAGCGTTGATACGTCAGGCGGCGGACCTGCCCCATCTGCGCGTGCGGGGGTTGATGACGCTGCCGCCGCCGTTCGACGACCCGGAAAAATCGCGTCCCTACTTCCGCACGCTGCGGATGCTGCGGGAGGAACTGTCGCAGAAGAACATTCCCAACGTGGAACTGGTGCATCTGTCAATGGGCTTGACCGCCGATTTTGAGGTCGCCATCGAAGAGGGAGCCACCCTCGTCCGCATCGGCACCGGCATTTTCGGACCGCGCAGCGGATGAGTTTCGTGATGCGTCATCCGTCATGCGTCATGAATTGTCATCGCGCATGACGGATGACGTATCATGTATCGGAGTCAACATCGCAGCAACAAAGGAGGCACAACATGAGGGGACTGATTGACGCCATCAAGACGCGCATGTGGTATGGGGGCGAGGAGACGGAGGACTCCCCCGAGGAGGTGACGACGCAGGAGCCGCGTTCGGAACAGGCGGCGCCGACTCCGCAGCGGAGGACGCGACTGCTCAAAATGCCGCATGTCCGTGAGAAGCAGATTTACACCATGAAGCCAGCGGCGACGAACGAGGTCGTCATCGCCGCCGACTACCTTAAGGCGGGTTGCCCAGTGTTCCTGAACCTGCAGCACATTGACCGCCTGGATGGGCAGCGGGTGGTGGATGTGATGACGGGCGTTTGTTATGGCATTGATGGGCATTACTACAAAGTCGGCGACCGCCTGTTCTTCTTCGTCCCGCGCGATTACAACATCCTGTCCGACGACGAAGAATTTGGCAGCGTGGACGGCTTGTTCGTCAACAGTTTCCTGAACCAGTTGAGTCAGACCTCCAACGAGCCGTTGCCTACTACGCCCCCGCCCCCAACACCACCGCCACCATCACCGGGCGGACGACAGATAAAGTTGTGAAGGGACCAGAAGTTACGCAGTTGCACTCGTTCTCTTTCCCCTCCCCCAAGGGGAGGGGAGTCATGGGAGCGGCTCTGAGGGGCTTTTTGCCCCTCAAAATCGGGCTTTGTTCGTTGCGGCAACCTCGAGGAGAACTCCCCTCCTCTTGGGGGAGGGGTTGGGGGAGGGGAAAGAAGGTCTCCACAACCGCGTAACTTTGGGGGACTATGCTCACCCAGAAAATCGCCTTCATCGGCGCGGGCGCGATGGGAGAAGCCCTGATGGGCGGATGGATCAGGGCGGGCGTTGTCGCGCGCGAGAACATCGTCGCCGCCGACGTGGTCGCGGACCGCTTGCGCTACATCGCCGAACAGTTGCAGGTCAGGACGACGATGGACAACGTGGAAGCCGTCAGCGGCGTGGACGTGGTGCTGCTTGCCGTCAAGCCCCACGTTGTCGCCCCTGTGATGGCGCAAATCGCGCCGACGCTCACGCCGCAGCACACCCTTCTCTCCATTGCCGCAGGCATTACCACCCAAGCCATCGAAAAACACCTGACCGCGCCGGTGCCGGTGGTGCGCATCATGCCCAACACGCCCGCGTTAGTTGGAGCCGCCGCATCTGCCATCTGTTTGGGACGACACGCCCGTGAGGAGCATCGGTATCTCGCCCACGCTTTGTTCGGCGCAGTGGGCGTTGCCGTTGATGTGGAGGAGAAATTGCTGGACGCTGTGACCGGTCTCAGCGGTAGCGGACCGGCTTATGTGTATCTGTTCATTGAAGCCCTCTCCGACGCGGGCGTGCAGCAGGGCTTGTCCCGCGACGTGGCGACCAAGTTAGCGGCGCAGACCGTTCTGGGGGCGGCGCAGATGGTGCTGACCACCGGCAAGCACCCGGGCGAACTCAAGGACATGGTCACCTCACCCGGCGGCACGACCATCGCGGGTATCGCCGCTCTGGAGCGCGGCGCGCTGCGCGGCACGGTCATGAGCGCGGTGGCAGCGGCGACGCAGCGGGCGAAGGAACTGGGGTAGACGGCTCTGAAAATCGTCCTCGTCGTCGTCCTCGTTCTCGAACCTCAAAAACGACCGACGACGAGGACGCGGATGATTTTCATATGGCGTGGCACTGATGAATCGGTATAAACGCCTCTGGAAAATTGGAGCGATTCTTTTCAGTTGCACGCTTGCCCAATACGTCTTCCCGCAAGCCCCGCGCCGTGTGACGGGCAGCGGGTTCGTCGTAGGTAGTGGCGGGCACGTGCTGACCTGTCACCACGTCATCGCGGGCGCGCAGGAGATTCAGGTCGTCGCCGGGACGCGGAGTTATACGGCGACGGTAGTAGCAACCGACCCCGCGAACGATTTAGCACTCCTCAAAATCCAGGCGATGCTGCCCCGCCCGGTGGCGATAGGTGACTCCTACGCGACCAAGCGACAGGAAGACGTGTGGGCAATTGGCTTTCCGCTGGGGGCGCACTTGGGGTCGGAAGTGACGACGACCAAAGGTGCCATCACCGCCATCCGCGTCCGCGACGGAGACCGCCGCGCCTTTCAGATGGATGCCTCCATCAGCCCCGGTAACAGCGGTGGTCCGCTGGTCAACAATCGCGGCGAGGTCATCGGCGTCGTCAACGCGAAGATCGTCTCCCCGGACTCCAGCGTGGCGAACCTCGGGTTTGCTGTGCCGATTCACTACGCCCTCCCCTTACTGCAGCGCGTGCCGGGCTTCGACCCGAACAACGTGGGACGGCGGACGAAAGTTCTCCACGGTGTCGAGATTGACGAGGCGGTGAGTGCCTCGGTCGTGTTGGTGATTGCCGTGACGGGCGGCGGAAACGTCCGACCCACTCCGACGCCACCGCCTCCCCCTACGCCGGTCGAGCCGAAGCAGCCGCCGCTCTCTTTGGCTCAAGCCGCGATCCGCCAGCTACAGCGGCAGAAAATCGCCTCGCTCCTGCAAAACGGTATCCTGCCGCCGCTGGACATGGTGTTCGTGCCTGGGGGGGCGTTCCAGCGCGGCAGCGACGACGGTCCGAGCGATGAACAACCCGCCCGCGCGGTGTATCTTGCTGACTTCTGGATTGACCGCCACGAGGTTACCAACGAACAATATGGGAAGTTTCTCGCGTGGATGCAGCAGACCCAAGACCATAGTAAGTGCCATCCCGACGAGCCCAAAGACAAAGACCACACTCCTGCCTACTGGAACGATGCAACGTGGAATCAGCCCAACCAACCCGTCGTAGGGGTGGACTGGTATGACGCCTACGCCTACGCGGCGTGGGCGGGCAAACGCCTCCCGACCGAAGCCGAATGGGAGAAAGCCGCGCGCGGGTTAGACCGCCGCAAATTCCCGTGGGGGAACGTGTGGGACGACGCCAAAGCCAACGCCCAGCGCAAACGACAGACACCGGTGGAAGTCGGCACGCTCGCAGAGGGAGCCAGTCCTTACGGTGCGATGGAAATGACGGGCAACGTCGCTGAGTGGTGTGCAGACTGGTATGATGCCCATTACTACCAGAGTGCGCCTGACGCCAACCCCAAAGGCGCGCCTGCTGGCACGTTTCGTGTTGTGCGCGGCGGCTCGTTTTTCAGCCTTGTCAACGAGTGCCGCGTCACTGCCCGCTCGCGCAGCCTCCCCACGACGCGGCTGTTCACGGTGGGATTCCGCTGCGCGAAGGACGGGTAGCCAAGACACACCCTGGCGCCTTGGGCGTGCAAGGCAGGTGAGTATCCTCAAGGAGGCGGATACTACCAGCAGGGGTCAGAGACCCCGCCACCGTTGAACAGGGCTACACCTCAGGGGCTGCTCCAAATCAGGTTGCCGAAGATATCGCTTGTGGTGATGGAACCTGAGCCGCCGATTGCCCCCTGTATGTGTGCGGCGGGTTCCCCTTCCCTGTTGAGAATGCTCAACCAGCCGCCAGCAGGGTTAGCGCCAAGTGTAACGGCGGTTCTTCCTTCCCCTTCACGATATCGAACCTCTCGGCGTGAACGATAGAGAAATGCGCTATCTGCTTTTGCACTGCCAAAAGGTAGGGCACCAAGGCAACGACTAAGACGCCCATGAGTCCCCGTCTTAACCGAAGATTTTGCTCCTTCAACTTGCCAACTTCACGTTCCAATGCCCCTAAGCGTTCCAACATCGCCTTCCACCTCCAAGGTAAACTCAATGAGAGTCTCTCCGAAAACTCTCCCCTCCTTACCAAGGAGGGGCCGGGGGAGGTCAAAGCAAGCCAACAATCCTCCCTCGAAAATACCTGTCGTGGGGAGCGCAGCCAAGCAGTCCCCTGCGGAAGGAGAACTGATCTCCTGCGTGGTCGCCCGCCACATCATAGTCATTGCGTGCGCAGCGAAGCAATCCCCACCGCTGCAGTCGTCTCTTCCGGAGGAGATTGCTTCGCTGCGCTCGCAATGACATTTTCATGCGGCGTGGTGTCTCAGTTGCGACATGAGCAACTCCTCTGGTTCCCCTGGCAGAGGAGGACAGGGCGGTTTTCGTGTGGGCTCTCAATAAATGGGGTCATCTCCCTGCGCGCTGCCTTCACCCATCTCACCGCTGGCTTCGGCTTCAATCATCTCCTCCAACTCTTCGGAAATATCCTCACCCATCTCGCCGCTCAACTCTTTGCCCATCCGTCGCGCCCAGCGGCGCAGGCTCGCAGGGTCATCCAAGTCGCCGATTTTCGACGGGTCAGCGAGGTCGTCCAAAATGTCATCCTCCGACCGCACCCGCGCCACGCGGGAGATGAGTTTCTTCAAATCCTTGCTCCCGCAGCGCGGACACTGCGGGTCGGTGTTGTCGGCAATCATCCCCACCAGAAACGTAAACTTGCGACTGCACGCGTTACAGCGGTATTCGTAAAGCGGCATCGCTCATCCCTCCCGATGCTCTCACTTTTCGACGTTTCAACATGCCAACGTGCCAACGTCGTGCCCCAATGCGACGCCCAGCTTTTCCCCCACAACTCTCCACCGCTTCGGGTGGTCTTCGCCTTCAGTATAAATCGGCTCGAATCCCAAATCCAAATAGGCTTTGATGGCAGATAAACGCCAATCATCTGTGGAGAGCACGGCTTCCGCGAAACCCTGCTCGCGGAACCAATGGAGCACCTGCAGCGTCAGCACGTAGCCCAACCGTTTGCCGCGATGTTCGGGCAGCACGCAAACCATGTGAACGATGCCCGTGTGCTTTTCCTCTGCGGACGCTCGCCACGCGCACGCCGAGCCAACGGGTTCGCCCTGATACGTTGCAAAGAAAAGTCCCTCGGCCGCAAACTGCGGGCGCTCTATCAACTCCTTGCGCACCTTTTCCACCGTCCAATCTTGCCCGATGCCCGTGTCCATGATGCGTCCCCACGCCGCCTCGTCGCCGGGCTGATAGGTGCGCAGTGCGTAGCCATCGGGCGGGACGACATCGGGCAAGTTCTCCAAATTGGAACGTCTCATGCGAAGTTGACCCATCTCTCGTGAGACGCATGGTCAATGGTTAATTGGTGAAGAGCCTATCCTAAAACCGCGTCGTGCAGGCTTCCAGCCTGCACAAAATGCCGACAGGAAGTCGGCGCCACGCGGTTTTTCGGAGAGGCTCTTAACTATTAACCATTGACCATCACTTTCAATGCGTTCTCCACCGCCTGCACGGTCGCCTCGACGTCCTCCTCCGTGTGCGCTGCCGAGACATACCATATCCCACGCCCGATGAGCCGCACGCCGCGCTCTTGCATGAGTTCGCAGAAGCGCGCATATTTAGCGGCGTCCACCTGCGCGACATGCTCGCGGTAGTGGCGAATCTGTTTGGCTTGGGTGAACCCCATCCAGAACACCGCGCCTGGACCTTGTAGTAGCACCGGCTGTCCTGTGCGTTCGGCGGCGGTGCGGATACCATCCATCAAACGACGCCCTAAAGCCAACAAGCGCGGATAAACCGCGCCGTTGTCGGCGGCGAGCCGCGTCATGGTCGCATCAGCAGCAGCCATGACCATGAGGTTGGTGTTGTAAGTTCCCGCGTGAACCACCGCCCCCGCCTCGATAAGCCGCATGAACGCGCGCTTGCCGGCTATCGCGCTCAGGGGAAAGCCGTTCGCCATCGCTTTGCCGAACACCGCCACGTCAGGCGTCACGCCGAACAACGCCTGCGCCCCGCCGGGCGCGACACGGAAGCCGGTGATGATTTCGTCAAAGATGAGAACGAT
>JANWYM010000263.1 GCA_025055355.1 Abditibacteriales bacterium | reverse complement strand
TAACTTGTTAACGTTCCAACGTGCTAACGTGCCAACCTGCCAACGCACGTGTGTTAGGATGAACAAACTGCGCGTCGTAGCGTTTGAAAGCCGTCTGGTGGAACAGATGTCTTCGCTGATTGCGCGGCACGGCGGCGAGCCGTTGAGCGCGCCCGCCCTGCGGGAGGTGGCGTTGGAGGAAAACGCAGCGGCACTGGAGTTTGCGCGGAGGCTGTTCAACGGCGAAGTGGATGCCGTCATTTTCCTCACCGGGGTCGGCACGCGCGCGCTGACGCGCGTCATCGAGACGCGCTACACGCGTGAGCAATGGACGCACGCCCTGCGCCAGATCACGACGATTGCGCGCGGACCCAAACCCGTCGCCGCCCTGCGCGAACTGGGACTCACGCCGACGTTCACGGTTCCCGAGCCCAACACGTGGCGCGAAATTCTGGCGGCGGTGGACAGCGACCTTCCTTTGAGTGGCAAGCGGGTGGCGGTGCAAGAATACGGCACGTCGAACCCGCACCTGCTCGACGGGCTACGGCAGCGCGGCGCGGAGGTTCTCGCCGTGCCCGTCTATCAATGGGCGCTGCCTGAGGACCTTGAACCGCTGCGCCACGCGATGCAGAAGATGATAGCGGGCGAAGTGGACGTGGCGCTTTTCACCAGCGCGCAGCAGGTGCGTCATCTGTTGCAGGTCGCCGCGCAGGAGGGGCTGGAGGCGTCGCTGCGCGACGCCTTCCGCCGCATCGTGATCGGCTCAATCGGTCCCACTTGCACAGAAGCCATTCAAGAGGTGGGCTTGACGGTGGACTACGAGCCGGACCGCCCGAAGATGGCGGACCTCGTGCGCGAGGTGATGCGCCGCGCTGCCTACTTGCTCGACAAAAAACGCACCGCGCACGCCCACGGCGTGGACACCTTGCAGTGGAAGCGCGTGGACATGGTATGGCAATGCGCCCACCTCCCCCCGTGCCCCCGGGCTAACGTTGACGCCAGCGCCTTCCTGCGCGCCTGTCGCCGCCAGCCGACGGATTACACGCCGATCTGGCTGATGCGCCAAGCCGGGCGCTACCTGCGCGAATACCGCGAGATCCGCAGCAAAGTCTCTTTTTTACAGATGTGCAAAACGCCCGAATTAGCGGCGGAGGTGACGCTGATGGCGGCGGAGCGGCTGGGCGTAGACGCAGCGATTCTGTTCGCGGACATCCTGCTGGTGTTGGAGCCGATGGGCGTGGGGTTGAAGTTCTCGAAGGGCGAAGGTCCGGTCATCGAGCGTCCCGTGCGCACCGCGGCGGATGTGGACGCCTTGCGCGAGGTGGAGGCGGAGGAGTTGGGCTACGTCTTCGACGCCGTTCGCCTCGCCCGGCGCGCCTTGCGCCCGGACATCCCGCTTATCGGTTTCGCAGGCGCGCCGTTCACGGTGGCGTCCTACGCGATCGAGGGGGGCGGCTCGCGCCACTACGAGCACACGAAACGGATGATGTTCAGCGACGCGGGCGCGTGGCACGCCTTGATGGAGCGCTTGACGCGCGCCCTGACGGACTACCTCAACCGACAAATCGCGGCGGGCGCGGACGCCGTGCAACTGTTTGACAGTTGGGTGGGCTGCCTCTCCCCCGACGACTATTGCGAGTTCGTGCAACCGCACGTGCGCCGACTCATCAACGGCTTGACGCCGGGTGTGCCGGTCATTCACTTCGCCACCGGCAACCCCGCTCTGTTGACACTGATGCGCGACGCCGGGGGGGACGTCATCGGATTGGACTGGCGCGTGGATTTGGCGGAAGCGTGGGCGCGGTTGGGCGAGGGGGTGGCGGTGCAGGGCAACCTCGACCCGCTGGTGCTTCTCGCCAGCCCCACCGAGATCCGCCGCCGTGCCCGTCGCCTCTTGGAGAAAGCCGCCGGGCGCCGGGGGTATATCTTCAATCTCGGGCACGGTGTGCTGCCCAACACCCCCGTTGACCACGTGCTGGCGTTAGTGGACGCGGTGCATGAGCTGAGTGGCACGTTACACTAACGTGCAACGCATTACGACACCTGTTGCATCTTCTCCAGAAAGTCCTCCAGACTCCGTACGCCGACGACGCGCAGGGCGAGAAGTTCGACGCCTTTGGAGTTAATGAACAGGACGGTGGGCAAAGGCAGTTGCCCGTTCGTCGAGGGGTCGTATTTCTGCACTAACCTGATGAGGTCATCGGTGGGGGGGGCAGAGGCGTCCACCTTAAACAACACGAACCGCTGGGCTTCCCGTTTGAACTCTGGATGAGCGAACACCGTTCGCTCCAACATAAGGCACGCCGGTCACCATGGAGCGGAGAAGAAAACTATCACAGGTTTGCCCTGCTGGTGGGCTTTCTCCTGGGCGGCAACGGTGTAGGTTCGCCACTTCACCGCCGGCGGTGCACTCTGGGGCATGGCGCGCCACAGGATGAGCAACGCGGTGCACAGCGACAGCAACGCGATAATTGTCCTTTTCTCAGATTTTTTTTGCACGTCAACCTCCCCATGTGAACGTCGGATCAGCGCTCACGAGATTTTCTTCAAAGTCGCCAGAAGGTCTTGCGCGGTGACCTCGCAATTGATGAGATGGAACTCCTTGAGTTCCCTCCCCTGACTGTCTAAGAACACGATGGCTGGTGGATTGACGACGTTGAACCGGCGGGCGACTGGTGGGGTGTCATCGGTCATGTCCACCCGCAGAGCGACAAACCGCTGCGACTCAGCAACCACTTGATCATCGGCAAAGGTGGTGCGGTCCAGCACCTTGCAGACCGCTCACCAGTCCGCCGTGAAGTTAATGATGACGGGCTTCCCCTGTTGGGCGGCTTGTCGGAGCAGCGTGTCGCTGTAAGGCTGCCAGGCGATTTGCGTCGGCGCGGGCTGGGCGCGCTCGGGTTTGGCGTGGTGATATTCCGGGCGGTGATGAGCCGCCCGTGAGTGAGGCGTCGGCGCGGGCTGGGCGCGCTCGGGTTTGGCGTGCGCTCCCAAAAACACCCCCAAGAACGTCACAGCTGCCGCTGCCGCCACGCGCGCGCACTTTCCTATCGGACGCACCCCCAGCCGTTGCTCGAAGAACGCGAGGTAAATGCCGCAGCCCACGAGGAAGGTCGCCATCAGCAGCCCATGCGGAACATATTGCATGAAGTAGAGCGCCATCCCCAGAAACACCAGACCGAAGAGGCGTTTAACGGCAAGCGTCCAGTCGCCGCTGCGCGGGGCGCGCAACGCCGAACCCGACAGCAGGGCGAGGACGAGGAACGGAGTGCCCAGACCGACAGAGTAATACAGGAAGGCAATGACACTGGTCTTCATCATCGTCAACGTGGACGCCTCCGTCTGCGCCAAGGCGATGAGTCCCGTCGCCACCCCCCCCACCACCGGACCCGCGCACGGCAGGAAAAGAATGGAAGCCACCAGCCCCATGACGAACGCGCCAACGAACCCCGTGCGCGCCCCGGCGACGGAAGACATAAAAGCCGGCACAGGTATCTCAAACAGCCCCACCATGCTCAGCCCCATCGCGCCAAACAGCAGCACGATCAACAACCACAGAGACGGACCTTGCAGAATAAAACTCAACGACTTGCCGGCGATCACGGCGATGACGCCAATAGTGGAGTAGAGGGTGGCAATCCCCGCGACGTAGCACAACGCCAGCGCCAGCGCCTTTGCCTTGCCCCCCCCGATGCGCGCCTGGTTGCCGAAGAAGGCGATGGTCATAGGGATGACGGGAATGACGCAGGGCGAGAACGCGCTCAGGACGCCGCCCACCAAAAGCAGAAACACCAGCGGCAGGGAAAGACGTCCCTTGCCGAGTTCCGCGTTGACGAACCTGCCGATCTCCTCTGCCTTGCGCGTGAGGGCTTCGAGGATGCCCCCCCCCGCCAGCAGCAGCGGCGTCGGCGCGACGGTCGCAATCGTCGGAGCAGATGGCGCTGCCCATGCGCTCTTGAACGGCGGTTTGGAGAACACGTCTTTATTAATGTCTTTTGTCGGCGCGTTGGGTTTGACGACTTCAACCACCACGTCGAGAGGCTTGCCCCGCACTGGCGGCAGACAGACCGTGTCCGAACAGACCTGGTAGCGCAGGGTGGTCTTGATCGTTTGCTTGCCGAGCGGCGCGTCTTTGGCGGCGGTCAACGTCGCGCCGATGACGACCTTGCCCTCGTAAACGGACACCGCCCCCCCGGCGCCTGGCAAGTTCTTCACGACGCCTTTGGGGTAGGCGACTTTGCCCTTCAACGTCAAGCCTTTGGGGGGCGTCAACTTCCACTCGGTGGCGATGTAGGGCTTGGGGGTGTTGTTGTCGTAAGTGTGCCAGCCGGGGCTGATGTCCAATATCACTGCGACGTGAAACGTGCTGCCCTGCCGCACCTTGTCAACCGACGCGAGCGTCTTCACCTTGACCTTCTCCTCCCCCCCCGCCCATCCGCTGACCGCGCCCCAGAGCGTCAGGATGAAAAGCATATTTCCGACCCATACCGACTTCGTCATAACGGCTCCTCCCTGTGGTAGGACAAGTTGGCAACTTGTCTCTTGATGATACTACTCCACTCAACGAGTGACAAGGGGACGCTGGTTCCTGCGAGTTGCTGGACGACGCTCGCGGGGGAGGGTTCCGTGGGGAAATGTATAGGTTTTGCGGCGTAAAGTTTCACCTGCGTTTAAAATTTTTTGGTCAGGTGTTGACAATTTTGGGAGATGAGATTATAATCAACGCAAAATTTGCAAGGGAAACTGCCGATAAGCAAGCGGCAGTCAACCGAGGGAGGTCAAGGATGAAAACAACGTCAGCAGCCGTCTTAGCCGTCCTTGCCGTAGCGAGTCTGACGCTAAAAAAGATTGATGCTCAAGAAGTTGAAGTTATTGACAGTGGTCCCTCGCCTGACCCTCAGGCACCGCAACGTGTGCGCGTGCAAAGTTTCCGATTCGAGGGAAACACCGTTATCGGAAACGAGGACCTCGCTCGTATCGTCGCCCCCTACCAAGACAAGGAACTTACCCTGACCGAACTTCAACAGGTTGCTGACAAGGTCAGCGAATACTATCGTAAACAGGGATACCTGTTAGCGCGGGCGCTGCTGCCGGAGCAAGAGATCACCGGCGGCGTGGTAACCCTGCAAATCCTCGAGGGCAAATTGGGTGAGATTGTCATCTCGGGGAACGAACGCTTCTCGGAGAACTTCATCCGCAAGGCGTTCAGCAGACTGCAGCGGGAGCAAGTCATCCGTCAGGACTCGCTCGAACGCGCCCTCCTCATCCTCAACGAAACGCCCGGCTTGCGGGTGACCTCCGTGCTGCAAGCCGGGAAAGAACCAGGCACGACCGACATCGCGGTCAACGTGGAAGAACTGAAAGACCGCCGCGACTTCTCGCTCGAACTCAGCAACTTCGGGACGCGCCTCGCCAGCCGCATGCGCATCATCCCCAGCCTGAGCATCGCCAACCTCAGCGGGCGCGGCGATGCGATGGACTTCCGCCTGGTGAGCGGGTCGGACACCGACGACCTGTTCTTCGGAAGGCTCAATTATTCGACGCCCCTCAACCATCGTGGCACGCGGTTGAACGTCAACTTCCTGGCGGGGCGGTTTGAGGTAGGCGAGGAGTTTGCTATCCTCAACATCAGAGGGCGCGGCACTGCGTTCGGTGTTAGCGCCATCCACCCGATTTACAAGTCGCGGGCGAAGAGCGTGACGGGCGAAATCGGATTGGACATCAAAAATGGACGCCAGTATTTGCTGGGCGCCAAGACCAGCGACGACAAGATTCGCTCCGTTCGTGTGGGCGTGCACTTCAACACGACGGACCGCAAGGGGCGCACGCTGGCGTCTCTCTTCATCCACCACGGGTTAGGAGAGGCGTTGGGGGGGATGCGGGACGACGACCCCTTCGCCAGCCGCATCGGCGCCGACAACCGCTTCACTAAGTTCACGCTGGACGCGGCGCGGGTGCAGCGGCTCGGCAGGAAGTCCTTCCTGATTGCCCGCGCCTCCGGGCAGGTGACGACGCGCAGCCTCGTCGTCGGCGAGCAGTTCGCCATCGGCGGCGCGGACTCGGTGCGCGGCTATCCCCAATCGGAGTTCCTCGGCGACAATGGATTTCAATTGAGCGTGGAGGCGCGCTTCACGCCAAACCCAGAGCAGATGGACCGGTTTCAGATTGCGCTCTTCGCTGACCACGGCACCACGACCATCAAGCGCCCAGTCGTCGGGCAG
>JANWYM010000262.1 GCA_025055355.1 Abditibacteriales bacterium | reverse complement strand
CACGCGTCCATCGGCAAATCTATCGCCCCCAGCCCGCTAATGGCGTCCACAAGCAACAGCGGACGTTTCTCAATTTCCCAATTTCCCAATTTCCCAATTTCTTGTGCGATGTCGCGCACCGGATTCGTTACACCCGTTGAGGTTTCGTTCTGCGTTAGCAGCACGGCTTTCACGCCCTGACATTCGGGCGAGGCTAACTTCTCCGCGACGATGCTCGCGTCCGCGCCCTCACCCCATTCTATCTCCAACTTGATGACGTGCGCGCCGAACGCTTCGGCAATCTGCGCGAAGCGGTCCCCGAACGCCCCGACGCTGACGGACAACACCTTGTCTCCCGGCGATAGCACATTGACAATCGCCGCCTCTAACGCGCCGGTGCCGGCGGCAGGAAAAATCAGCACATCGTGCTGCGTTTGAAAGACCGCCTTCAGCCCGGCGTTGACCTCTCGGAACAACGCAGCGTATTCCTTGCCGCGATGGTTAATCATCGGTCGCGTCATCGCCTGCAACACGCGCGGCGGCACCGGCGTCGGACCGGGAATCATCAGAAGTGGCTCGGTCATTCTGTGGGCGGGTTGGCACGTTGGCAGGTCGGCACGTTAGCACGTTGGAACGTTGGAACGTTCAACCTCCCAACGTGCTAACCTGCCAACGTTAGATGGGTTTGCTGTAAATCCTCACGTTCTCCCCTGCGTTGGGGTCATGCACGGTGATGCCCTGCACGCCGAAACTGGCGGTGACGACGGGCGGTTTGCCTTGCTGGAAATATGCGTAGTTGCGATGGACGACCTCGCGCGCGGCGTGGACGACGGCGGTGGGAAGCCGCTGCGAGGCGGCGTCGGGATACGTTCCCGCCAACGCCGCCGCCGACGCCCCCAAGAACTTCACGCGGCAGACCTTTTCCATGCAGTCGACCAAACTATCCTTGCCGTAGCCCAGCGAAACCAGCGAACCATCCGGGCGGCGCACCTTGCGGAAGAAGTGCACGTTTGACGTGCGGCTGCCTTTGTTCTCAATCCAGTAACGCAAGCCCCGATACTGCGAATCGCTCTCGACTTTGCCCTTCGCCCCCACCACGCCGCTTTCCTGATTCACAGGACCTTCAAAGTCCTTCGGCGTAATCCAGTTGTTCTCGTAGATGATGTTCAACCCGTTGGTGTGTGTAACCATCACCTGCACGGCGTCAAACGCATCCTTGCTGAAATCCCGCAATAGCCTCTGCTTTTGCCCGACGGCGTAAAGGCTCAGCGGCGTCAGTTTGAGGTAGTGCATGAACAAGTCCACCCAATGAATGCCCACGTAAGTGAACGGGTCGCTCTGCTCCGCCCACTTGAAAATCGTCGTGGAAACCTCTAACGGCTCCTCCAGAACACCCCGCGCATAAATCGGCGTGCCAAGGTCGCCCATCAACTCGGTGAAGATTTTCCGATGGTCAGGGTCGTAGCGCTTGTGCATGTCCACGCCGACAATCAGGTTCTTGCGGGCAGCGGTCTCGATGATGGTATCGGCTTCGTTCACGTCCAGGCACAGCGGTTTTTCCGCGATGACGTGAACGCCATTGTTCAACGCCTCCATGATGGGCTCGTAGTGAAGATGGTCCGGCGTGGCAACAATCAGCACGTCCACATCAGGGTGGTCGCGCAGCATGTAAACCCACGGCTGCGTGCCATAGTAGGGATACGGCGCATTGCCCGTCTCGCGCTCGTTCTCCTCCACCGCGCGATTCGCCGACGGCGCGGAGCGCGTGCCGATGGCGACCAACTCGAACTTAACGTCCCCATACTCCCTTGCCCAATCGTCCAACCCGATGCGGTCGAGGTAGGGTGCGATTCCGTTGCGCTGCAAGTCCCACATCGTCCCTGCTACTACGTCCGCTCCAAACATGCCATATCCCACCTGCGCGATGCGGATCATTCTTTCAGCCACGTTCATCCTCCTCAAAGCGTAACGACTGCTTCCGACAGGCAAGGGGACGCCGACGAGAGGTCGGCGCTGCACCTGCCCGCGATGTTCTCAGTATAGCATGGGGCAGGGCGAGCGGCAACTGCGGCGGGTGCGCTCCATCCGAAGCCTGTTCCAGCAGACTTGCGTTCCGCCGTTTGCGACACTAAGAGCCTCGCCAGCCACCTCCCTGTTCCCTTTCGGTAGAGGGACCCTGGTGGGTTATCGGCGTTACTTTGACCTCCCCCGTCCCCTCCTTAGTAAGGAGGGGAGTAAACCTCCCCCCCGCCTCTTCTTAGTAAGGAGAGGAGTGACCTTCCCCTGCCCCCTCCTCAGTAAGGAGGGGAGAGTTTGCGGAGGGGCTCTAAATTTTCTCTATCGGCGCATATTGGAGGGCGATTCTTTTGATGCCAACGTCGCTGCGGGGGAAGGCGACTTCAATCCAGAACGGTTCCGTGCCGTCGGGGGCGACTTTGACGACGATGCCCTCGCCCCAGATGCCATGCCGCACTTTGTCACCGATGTTGTAGCCCGAACTGTTAGTTTGCGTCCCGGCGGACCGACGTGGTTTGGACAGAATCTTGGTCAAATCCAACGACG
Source organism: Abditibacteriales bacterium (assembly GCA_025055355.1). GTDB lineage: Bacteria > Armatimonadota > Abditibacteriia > Abditibacteriales > JANWYM01 > JANWYM01. Next base: position 3,678 of record JANWYM010000262.1, on the reverse strand, counting down.
GCGGCGACGCGGACGACAAGGATGTGTGGCGCATGTCGCGGTCGCGCTTGATGGTCAGATGGCTGGGGATCTCGTTGAGGAACTGCGAGGGCATGGTCGGCTCGCTGCGCCCGTGCAGCGTGCGGCGGTGGGCGTAGGTGAGGAACACCTGCTCCCGCGCCCGCGTGATGCCCACGTAGCACAGGCGACGTTCTTCCTCCAACTCGCGCGGGTCGGCGTTGTTGTTGAACACGGCGCGGGCGTGCGGCAGCAACCCCTGTTCCATGCCGATGAGGAACACGACGTTAAACTCCAGACCCTTCGCTGAGTGCAGCGTCATCATCGTCACGCGGTCGCTGTCTTCGGCGTATTGGTCGAGGTCGGAACTGAGGGAGGTCTGCTCAAGGAAGGCAGCAAGGGGTGAGTGATGCGTGGTGAGTGGTAAGTCGTGTTCTGGCGATTGGTCACTGGTCACTGGTAACTGGTAACTTTCGTCAAACTGCCGCGCTGCTGTCAGCAACTCGTCGAGGTTCTCCAACCGTTCGGCGGCTTCAAGGGTGCGCTCTTCGCGTAGCCATTCGTGGTAGCCGGTTTTGTCCAGAATCAGCGTCACTAACTCGCTGACGGTCAAGTGGTCGGCTTGTTGTTGGAGGTGGAGCAGCAGATCGCGGAAGCGTTGGACGGCGGAGGCAGCGCGGCGGTCGAGAATCACATCGAGGTCGTCGTGGCGCAGCACGTCCATCAGCGGCTTGCCCGACTGCGTGGCGACCTCCTCCAGCCGCGAGATGGTTTTATCGCCGATGCCGCGCGGTGGGACGTTGAGGACGCGCCGCAGGCTGATTTCGTCGTAGGGGTTGAAGAGGAGTTTGAGATAAGCCACCACGTCCTTGATTTCCTTGCGTTCGTAGAACCGCTGCGTGCCGACGAGTTGCAGCGGCAGGCGGAGTTTGGTGAACACCTCCTCAAAGATGCGCGACTGCGCGTTGACGCGGCAGAGGATGGCAAAGTCGGACCACTTGCGCCCCTCTCGTTGCCGCAACTCCTGAATTTTCTCCGCCACCCAGAACGCCTCCTCCTGCTCGTTCGCCGTATCGTGGACGACAACGGGTGGACCTTCCTTCCTCTCCGTCCACAGCCGCTTGTCCGCCCGCCGCTGGTTGTGCCGAATGACGTGCCACGCCGCGTCCAGAATCGGCTGCGTGCTGCGGTAGTTCTGCTCCAACTTGATGATTTTGGCGTCGGGGTAGTCACTCTCGAACGCCAGAATCAAACGGACATCCGCGCCGCGCCAAGAGTAAATCGACTGGTCGTCATCCCCCACCACGCAGATATTCCGATGCTTCCGCGCCAGCAACTCCACCAGCCGATACTGGGCGTAACTGACGTCCTGAAACTCGTCCACCAGAACGTATCGAAACCGCTCCTGATAGTAACTTGCCATTTCCTCGTTGGTGCGCAGGAGTTCGACGGCTTGCATCAAGAGGTCATCAAAGTCCAGGGCGCGGTTTTGACGGAGCCGCTCCTGATAGCGGGCGTAAACGCGGGCGACCATCTTATCCCACGCCCCTTGCCGGGTCTGCTGAAAACGGCGCGGGTCAAGGAGTTCGTTCTTCGCCGCGCTGATGGTGCTTTTGATACTGGCGGGGCGGTAGCGTTCGGGGTCAATGTCCAGTTCGCGCAGGCAGTCGCGGATGAGGCGCGTCGAGTCATCCTCGTCGAAGATGACGAAGTGGCGGTCAACGCCGAGACGCTCGCCGTGCAGCCGCAACATGCGGGCGCACATCGCGTGGAACGTGCCAATCCACATTCGCTCCGCCGACGCGCCGATGAGCCGTTCGACGCGCTCCTTCATCTCGTTGGCGGCTTTGTTGGTGAACGTGGCGGCGAAGATATGCGCCGGGTTGACCTTTTTCTCGGCAATCAAATAGGCAATGCGATGGGTTAAGACTCTCGTCTTCCCGCTGCCCGCCCCAGCGAAGATGAGCAGCGGTCCTTCGGTATGCGTCACCGCCTCGCGCTGAGGCGGGTTCAAGTGACTCAGGATGTCCACCCGTAAAAACCTCCGTCATTGATTGTGTGGGGGTATGGGAGTGCGGGAGTGAACGACACTTCCACGCCCCCACACTATCAATCCGCCGGGCGCGGGAGTTTGTCCACATCAAACGCAGGCGCACCGACAGGGCGGGGCAAAGTCGTCGTGTCCGGCGGCGGCGCGGCAGCCGGGCGCGGGAGGCTCTTTGTTGCTTCGGTTGATCTCTCTATTTTCTCAATTGCATCAAGAATCGCCTCTGCAGATGAATGTAACTCTGCAATCCGCGCATGTGCCTTTCTGAGCAGCGGTAACAGTTCCCGATGCCTGAGGTTCAGTTTGCCGATGACCTTACAGGCGAATTCCCATCCGTCCATATGAAAGTTGAAATCGCCGACTGCCTCACAAAGCGTCTTGCATAGCATCTCCACAGCGGGCGCGCCGATTCTGACTATCGCCTCCCCCGCGTGTTTGCGCACGCTGAACTCCTCATCATGCAGCGCCAGACAGAGCGGCTCCACGGCGCGAACGTCGCCGCGGGCGCCCAGCGCATCCGCCGCCCTTCTGCGGTCGCGGGCGTCACCGCGTTGCAACACGCGCAGCAACCGTTCAACTTCGTCCATTCCCGCTCCCCCTCTGCGGAACGTGCCTCCGCTCCCGTCCGTCTTTGGCGGTAGGAGGTGCAGAGGCGCCATGTTGTTATGGCAACTTCTCGCTGCCCTGTTGACAGCAGCGGGCATCGTGTGGACGGTGTCTCATATCGCCGACTGGCTCGTCCGCCCGAAGGGAGTCGTTGCCGTAAGGGTCATGCACTTCCTGACCGAAGCGGTCATACTCCTGCTGCTGGTGCTGGTGTGTTTAGCCCTCCTCGCGGGCGCCGCCGTCGGCGCGCTCTGGTGGTTGAGCCGATAAGCGTCTGGGGTTCTACTCGAATGGAAACTTCCGGTCTGGCATCTCCAACTCGTCCAGCGTTTGGTTGAGCCAGACGACGGAGCGCCGGTATTTTTCTTTTTCCTCCGCTGTGAAGCCCAGCGTCAGCAGGTAACGGGCGATGTAGGCGATGTCATCGGCAGAGATTTTGTCAGCGTTGTAAGCGAGCAGTTCCATTGCATCCGCTTTGTCACGCTCCCGCTGCGTAATCTCGTGCCGTTCCGCCGCCGCCCAGACTTTCAGCAACAACAGGTCGCGCACCGACGCGACCTTAATTGGCTCGCCTTCGTAAGTGTCATCCACCGCGTTCATCACGGTGGCGACTTGCGCCCGCAGGCGGGCAGGTTGCACATCGAAGTGCGTGCCTTCAAAATCGTAAAGTTCTGCAATGGCGGTGCCGCGCACGTAGCCGCCGGGGAACAACTGGCGCACTTTGCCGACGTCTTCGGTCAACACAACTAAATCTACATCCTGTGTCGCACGCGGCGGGGCATACTGCGAGTAAGCCAAGCCGCCAATCAGGGCATAACGAATCCCCCTTCGTTGAGACGACGGAAAATCTCCCTCACCTTGTCGTGTTCTAACATTTTCCTCCCCCTTGAAAAGCGTGACAGAACATCCATAATCGCCACGCTCGTTTCGATGCCGTTTTTGCCGGGATAGAGATACGCGCTACGGGGTTCCACGACGGGCATGATCTTTCACCTCACGCTCCAAACTTCTCCAACTTCAACGCCGTC
>JANWYM010000261.1 GCA_025055355.1 Abditibacteriales bacterium | reverse complement strand
GCAGACCGTTGGCATTCCGCCAGAGCGCATCACCGTCATCTACAACGGTGTGGACCTCGACCGGTTTGAGACCTGCGCTCGAAGACGTGTCGGGGTCGGAGACCATGACGCATCAGGAGAAGGCGAATGTCGTCCATCGCTCCCCGAAAGTTCCACGACGGCGTCGCGGGCGACTTTCCACGTCGGCTGCGTCGGAACGCTGCGCCCTGTCAAAGGACATCGCTACCTCATCGAAGCCATCGCTGCCGTGCGCGAGAAGGTGCCGCACGTCCACCTGTCGTTAGTGGGCGACGGTCCAGCGCGCGGCGAGTTGGACGACTTGCGGCAGCGTTTGGGGCTGAACGGCTGTGTGTCCCTGTTGGGGATGCGCGATGACGTGGACGCGCTGCTTAAACAGTTTGATGTCTTTGTGCTGCCATCGTTGTCGGAAGGCATCTCCAACGCGCTGTTGGAGGCGATGGCTGCCGGGCTGCCGGTGGTGGCGACGGACGTCGGCGGCAACCCCGAAGTCGTTCAACACGGTGTCACGGGGCTGCTGGTCCCGCCCCAGGACAGCCGCGCTCTGGCTGAGGCTTTGTGGCAACTGTTGACTGATGCCGATGGACGGTGCGCGATGGGACGCAAGGGCAGAGAGCGCGTCGAGACGTATTTCTCCCTGTCGGCGATGGCGCAGCGCTATGGGGAAATTTACGAGGCGGCGTTGCAGCGATGAAAACGACGGGTCGGGAGATCGAGAGATTGGGAAATTGGGAAATTGGGAAATTGGGGGATGTGCAACCCTCAATTCTTAACCCTCAACCCTTCATCTCGTTGCTTCTCTGCCTCATCACCGCGTTCGTCATCGGGCGTCATATCACCGTCGGCGGCTTCTGGTGGTCGGACGCGTCGCGGCACGCGATGGATGGTGTGTTCATTTACGACTTCGTGCGGGACGGACGATGGGGCGATTGGCGCGAATATGCGTTGCGCTACTACGCGCAGTATCCCGCCTTGGGGTTCGCTTTCTATCCGCCGTTTTTTGCTATGGTGGAGGCGGTGTTCTTCGCTGTGTTCGGCATCTCGGCGTTCACAGCCCGTTTGACGGTTCTCGCGTTTGCGTTGGTCGGGGTCATATGGTGGCAACAGTGGATCCAGCGGCTCGCAGGTCCACTGGTCGCTTTCGTCTCAGCAATTTTTCTCATCACCTCGCCGACTGTTGTGCTGTGGGCGCGCGAGGTCATGTTGGAAATGCCCGCGCTGGCGCTGCTCATTGCCGCGTGCTGCTTCGTGGACCGCTTCGTTCGGTCGCAGAACCCGCGTCATCTCTATCTGGGGGTCATCATGGCAGGTCTGGCGGCGTGGACGAAACAGACCGCAGTGTTCATCGTGCCGGTGCTGATCGTTTATCTGACCCTCACCGAAAAGCCGCGCTTTTGGTTGACGCGCGCCGCGCGGATTGCCGCGTTGTGGGGCGTGGTGTTATTCGCACCGCTATGTGCCTACATCCTTTACTTCGGCGGCGTGGCGATGGATATTTCCGTTGGCGACGTGAACTTTGGCATTCCGCGCTTCTCCTGGCGGGCGTTCACTTTCTACCCCACTGAACTGCCGCGTGCCATCGGGGCGCCGATTGTCCTGCTCGCTCTCATCGGACTCTATATGATACTTCGGTCGCCAGAGCGCCAACGATGGTCGCTGCCGCTTCTCTGGATTTTAGGTTACTACCTCTTCGCTTGGTATGTGTCCATCAAGCAAGACCGTTACATCTACTTCTGGCTGCCGCCGTTCGCGCTGTTGGCGGCATTGGCGCTAACGCGCCTTGCGACTGTGCGCTTTGTGCCGCGCGCGCTGGCGTATAGTGTGGTCGCTCTGTTCTGCGGCTCCCGCGTGGTCGCTGCCTACGCGCAGCCGCCACGCTCTGTGTCGGGCTACGATGAAGCCGCCGCTTATATCGCGGCACATCCCAAAGGGCAGGTAGTGCTGTTTGATGGATACTACGGCGGCAACTTCATCTTCGAGGTGCGGCGGCACAGCCCCCAGAAGTCGCTCATCGTCCTGCGGGGGGACAAGATGTTTAATCCGATCAAAGCCATGCGGCAGGTCGGCGAGGTGCGACTCGTTTACTCTGAAGCCGACATCCGTCGCCTGTTGAAGGATTACGGCGTCAACCAGATCCTCGTCGAGAACGGTCCGCCCCTCTCCCCAGCGTCGACAATGCTGCGCACCCTGCTGCGCACGAGCCGCGAGTTCAAGGAGGTCAAACGGTGGCGGCTGGTGTCGCGGGATGGACACAACATCGGCGATGCGCTGACCCTGTATGAGCGCAAAGAGAGCATCCAACCCCAGAGAACGGACATCAACCTTCTCGTCCCTGCGTTCGACCGCCGCGTGAAGACGCCACTGCAACCGCTGTCCGAGTATTTGCGCCGTAAGTAACGACTTATGTCTGTGAAAACATTCAACGCCCTGACTCTCCTCTGCCCGCTGTGCCGCGTCCCGTTGGACGACTCCATTGCGACGCGTTGCGTCTGTCCTCGCTGCGCGCGGAGTTTTCCCATCTTTCACGGCATCCCCGACCTGCGCTCTGAGCCCGACGAATACTCGGGCGAAGAACTGGCGACCCTCCTCGCCCGCTTCGACGAGTCCTCCTTGGAGGATTTGATTCGCCTGCGGCTCAGTTTCAACCAGATGCCTGCTGACGTCGCCGACCTGCATCTGAAACATGAACTGGTCGGCAACGAGCGTGGGGCGGAACGGACGGAACAGATTGTGCGCTTCGCGGGCGACGCAGTGGATTTCTCTGGGATTGCGCTCGATATCGGCTGTGGCATGGGCGGGATGGTGCACGCCCTCGCGCAGCGTTTCGCGTGGGCGGTGGGCATTGATGTCGCGCTGCCCGATTTAATCATCGCGCAGAAGCGGTGTCAGGAAGCGGGATTGGACAACGTCACGTTCATCTGTGCCTCAGCGGAGGCGCTGCCGTTCGCGGACGGAACGTTTGCGATGATGAACGCGACCGACGTAGTGGAGCACGTCCCGCAGCAGAGACTCTTCCTGAGCGAAGGTTATCGGGTGTTGCAGCCAGGCGGTTACTTCTGCTTCAATTCGCCCAACCGCTACAACATCTTCGGACCGGAGCCGCACGTCAACCTCTGGGGCGTCGGATTTCTGCCGCGCGCGTGGATGCCCGCTTACGTGAAACTGTTCAAAGGCATGGGCTACACGGGCAAGCGATTGCTGTCCTACCTGGAGTTGCGCGCGATGCTGCACCAAACGCTGGGAGCGGACAAGGCGCGGAACGGCACAGCGTCTGGGCCTTCCTTTCAGATTCTCGGCACCGCCATCCGCGCCAGTTCCGCCCGCAAGGGCTGGAAACATCGCTTGGCGTTTCGGTATCCGTTCTTGGTCGACCTCGCCAACCGCTTCCTGAAGCCGTTCGTGCCGCAGTATGAAGTGGTCGTGAGCAAGCCGCGATGATTCCCATTCTGGCTTACCATCAAATCGTGGACGACGACTTCGACGTAACTACGGCGCCCGTCGGAGACCGCCCCTATTGCCTGCCGATGTCGGCGTTTGAAGCGCAGATGAACTTTCTGGCGCAGCAGGACTACAGCGTGTTACCACTGGAATCGCTGGCGGCATCGCTTGCTGCTCACCGATTGCCTAAGCGCTCGGTGGTCATCACCTTCGACGATGGGCATATCAGCAACTACACGCGCGCTTTCCCGCTGTTGCGCGCGCGCGGCTGGACAGCGACGTTTTTCGTGGTCACCAACCGTGTCGGACAGAGCGAGTGGCTAAATTGGCTACAGATGCGCGAAATGCAGCGGAGCGGCATGACGATTGGCTCGCACACGGTCAGCCATCCGTTCCTGTCGCAACTGAGCCTGCAGGAAATACGCTGGGAATTGGAGCAGTCCAAGAAGGCTTTGGAGGAGGGTCTCCGCACCCCTATCACAACGTTCGCTGTCCCTTACGGCTACGAACCGGCGGAGTTGGCGCAGGTGGCGGCAGCGTGCGGTTATCGCGCCGTGTGCAACTCGCGGCTGGGCTTGGTTAAGGCAAGAACCAATCCCCTCCGGCTGCCGCGCGTGACGATTCGACGCGGGTGTTCGCTGGCAACCTTCTCACAACTCGTTCAGGGCAACGCCGTCACGTTGTGCAAACTCAAGGCGTTTGAAATGATGAAGAGCGTCGGCAAGCGCGGCTTAGGGCTGCGTCGCTGGCTGGCGGTGCGGGAGTTTCTATTGTCGTTAAAACGTTAAAACTTTAAAACGTTCCAACGTTCCAACGTTCCAACGTTCCAACGTTCTATCATGGCAGAGGTCGTTTTCTGGGGTTCGCTGTTGACCATCGTTTACGTCTACTTCGGCTACCCGCTGCTGCTGGCGCTGTTGGCGGTGTTCCGTCAGCGGGAAATCAAAAAGGCGGACATCACCCCGTCCGTGACCATCCTCATCAGCGCCTACAACGAGGAAGGGATTATCCGCCAGAAACTGGAGAACATGCTCGCGCTGGATTACCCCAAGGACAAACTGGAAATCATCGTCGGCTCTGACGGCTCCACCGACCGCACCAACGAGATCGTGCGCGAGTTCGCTGACAACCCCCTCCATCTCCCCCTTCGCAAGGGGGAGAGCCAACGGGGGTCTTCTCCCCCTTCGCAAGGGGGAGAAGATAATCTCCTCTCCTCTCCCCCTTGCCAAGGGGGAGAGGGAGAGGGGGTTGTGGTGGTGCTGGATGCTGCCCCTGAGCGGCGCGGCAAATGCGCGGTGCTGTATCGTTGCGTGCCCAAAGCCCGAGGGGAAATCATCGTCTTCTCCGACGCCGATGCGATGTATCCGCCCGACGCATTGAGGAAGTTGGTGCGGGGCTTCGCCGACGAGCGGGTGGGCTGCATCGAGGGCGTGCGCTGGGACACCAACGAAGAAGGGCAGGTGCTGGAGAGCATCTACTGGAAATACGAGAACGTCCTCAAGCGGCTCGCCAGCAAAAACCGCTGCATCGTCGGGGCAACGGGTGCGATCTTCGCCATCCGCAAACACCTCTACTTTCCGCTGAACGAGGAGCGGGGCGACGACTTTGAACTGCCCATTCGTATCGCCCTGCGCGGTTACGACACGATTTATGAACCCGACGCGGTCGTCTATCACCCATGGCTGCCGAACCACGAGGAGTTCCGCCGTATCACGCGGATTGTTTCGTGGATGCTGCCGAGCGCCTTGATGCTGCTCAAAGAATCGCTGCAACGCGGTAAATGGCTGGTGACGCTGCAACTCCTCTCGCACAAGTTGCTGCGCTGGTTTGTGCCGGTGTTCATGATGGCGATGCTCGTTAGCAACCTATTGCTGGTCACTGGTCACTTTTACCGGGCTGCCCTGTGGATGCAAGGGGGATTTTACGGGCTGGCATTGGTGGGGTATCTCCTGGCGAAGGCGCGGGTGAAACTGCGCCTGCCGCTGCTGAACATTCCGTATTATTTCTGTCTTATTAATCTCGCGTCGCTCAACGGCGTGATGAAGTTGCTGCTGGGCAAGCCCGTGCGCGTCTGGCGCGCGACGGGACGCGAAGCGCGTTAGCGCGTTCGCACGTTGGCACGTTAAACCTGTCAACGTTCCAACCTGCCAACCTGCCAACGTTTAACGTGCTAACGTGCCAACGTTGAACGTGCCAACCTGCCAACGTGCGAACGTGCCAACCTTCTCTCGTATGAAGGTCGTTATCGTCACCCAGGAAGAACCCTTCTACTTGCCGCTGTTTATGCAGCGTGTGGTGGAGCGGCGGGCGAAAGACATTGTGGCGATGGTGATTCTCTCGCCCGCATCGGGCAAGGGCGGCTGGCGCAAGACCATTCAGCGTCATCTGATGCTCTACGGCTGGTGGGATTTCTTGGGGCAGTCATCACGCTTCGTGGCTTATAAAATGATTGACCGTGTGGGCTGGAAACCCAACGGACGCTTTTACTCGGTTCGCCGCGTCGCCCAACACTACGGCATTCCCATTTACACCCCCCGCAGCATCAATGACGAGACCTTCCTCGCCGAGTTGCGGCGGCTGGAACCTGACGTGGTGGTGTCTGTCGCCGCGCCGCAGATTTTCCGCAAGGGGATTTTGGCGTTGCCCAAGCACGGCTGCATCAACGTCCACAGCGCGCTGCTGCCCAAGTATCGCGGGATGCTGCCCTCGTTCTGGGTGCTGGCGAACGGCGAGACGGAAACGGGCGTAACGGTGCACTACATGGACGAGAAACTGGACAACGGGGACATCCTGGTTCAACGGCGCGTGCCGATTGACCCAGATGAGACGCAGC
>JANWYM010000260.1 GCA_025055355.1 Abditibacteriales bacterium | reverse complement strand
CTTAGACTTCAACCGTTCGCCATTCGTGGTGATTTGGGAGACGACGCGGGCGTGTGACCTGGTGTGCCAACACTGCCGCGCCTGCGCCATCCCCCACCGCAGCCCGGAGGAACTCACCACTGAAGAAGGCTTCCACCTGATAGACATGGTGCTGGAGTTCGCGGACGAGGGCGGACGCCCGCCGCTGTTTGTGCTGACGGGCGGTGACCCGATGAAGCGTCCTGACATTTACGACTTCATCGCCTACGGCAGCGGCAAAGGACTGTCGGTGGCGATAAGTCCCAGCGCGACGCCGCTCGTCACGCGCGCCGGTATCCTCAAGATGAAAGCGTGCGGCTTGGCGCGGATGGCAATCAGCATTGACGGTCCCGACGCGGAAAGCCACGACGCTTTTCGCGGCGTGCGCGGCTCGTTCGCGCACACGATGCGGATGGTGGAATGGTCGAACGAAGCGGACCTGCCCCTGCAAATTCACACCACCATCAGCCGCTACAACCGCGAACGTCTGGATGACCTTGGCGCGTTGATGCTGTCCTTGCGGGGCGTGGTGATCTGGTCGCTCTTCATGCTGGTTCCGACGGGGCGCGGTAGGGCGGAAGACCTTGTGACTGCTGAAGACTTCGAGGCAGTGTTCAACTGGCTTTACGACTTTAGCAAACGCGCCCCGTTCGACGTGCGCACGACGGCAGCGCAACACTTCCGCCGCGTGGTGCTGCAACGGCGGGCAGCGGAGAGAAGGGAGGGAACAGCGAGGAACGACAGGGAACGGCGGGACATCGCTTTCACCACCCGCTCCGATGGCATCCGCCGCGCGCCCAAGGGCGTCAACGACGGCAACGGTTTCGTCTTCATCGCGCACAACGGCGACATCTGCCCCAGCGGGTTTCTCCCCATCGTGACAGGCAACGTGCGGCAGAACCATCTGGTAGATGTTTACCGCCACGCGCCCGTCTTCCAGCAGCTGCGCAACCCTGATGGCTTCAAGGGCAAATGCGGCTACTGTGAGTTTCGCTACGTCTGCGGCGGCAGCCGCGCGCGGGCGTATGCGATGACGGGAGATTACTTAGAATCAGAACCGTTCTGCGTCTATCAGCCGCGACGCGAGGCAGCGACAAATCCATCTGCTCCGCTGGGGATGGCTTCGCTGCGCTCGCCCTGACATCTCCCTCTCGGACGAAGAAGCCGTTTTGGCGCCTTGGCTTTCAGCGGCTCTCCGCATCTCCTCGGCAGTCCTCCGCGTCCGAGGCTCTCCTCGACGCGGAGGGCGCAAAGGAGGCGCCGAGAGCCGCAGCGTTTTTTCAGGCGGCTTGAACCCAATCCCGGCAGTTGCCATCTGCTCTAACTCCCTTACTATCCCCCCCATTCTATCTGCCCCGTGCAACCCTGCGGGTAACGCACTGTCAAAGAGGGCGTGATTTTGCAGGGAAATCCCTTAACTTACATCTTGAGAGGGACAAATCGGAACCAATCTTGTCTAAGCAGAGCGGAGTAAGGCGAAAGCCTGACCCAAAAAAAGTAGCATCCAACGGCTGGCACCGTCGGATGCTGAAGGGCACGCTGCATAATGTCCATGGGCATCTTACGCAGGCGCGGCAATGGGAGGGCAACCCGTCTGCGCGCCTGTCGTCTGCAAGCGTGCTGACCATAATATAGCAGATTTTTTGTCAGCACGCAAGAGGAATTTTTAGAGATCTCTACTTGTCGAGCGCGTAGAGACCTGTCTCCTCACAGGTCGAAAGAGAGTCACAGTCTCTACCGTCTGAACCTCTTCAGCCCTCAGCATTTTCCTCCGCCGTTGCGAGCGCGTTGGGTGCCACGGAGACCAGTTCGCCCATGGTGCTGCGCGCTCGCGCTCTCTCACTCTGTCGTGAGTTTTCTCCAACATAAAGATAACGAGGGCGGGCAAGATGCCCGCGTTCTCCTCTGATGAGTCGGGGAGACGTGAAGCGTGTCACGCACCAACGCGACGCCCAAGGAGTTGAGTTCGATGACACGCTTTAATCCTCGTTCGCTGTGGAAGGTCGTTCCTGTGTTGATGCTGACCGTCCTGATGTCAGCGCGTCCGCGACCCGTGAGCGCGGGTGAAGTGCCCGCGCATGGGTTCGCTCAAAGCCCTCACGAGTCAGCACCCCAGACGGCGGAAAAGTTGTCGCTCTTCAACGTTAAGGGTTTCCGTCTCATCAGCGATTTCACCCCCTCGCAGTATCGCGGCACGAGCCGCACCCCCGCTATCTCTGCGCGTCAGTTCCAACTCGGCGCCGACTTCGTCGGGTTACACTTCACGGCAGACGTGATTGACACGGACCTGCTCGCGCCCCATCACCCGCTGGCGCGCCCCAACGCGCTGCCACTGGGTCAACGGTTCAACGGCTCGATGGAGTTGAACGCTTTGCCCCTCGGCTCTCTGAGCCGTTACAAAGGCACCGATGCCTTATCATCGCAGCAGTTCGCGCTGTCGGGGAAAACGTTCACCTTCACCTACGGACACCTGAGCGTCGGCAAAATTGCCGCGCCCGACCTCGTGGCGAAATCCGTTGCCGCCGTGAACCGGCAGTTCGCCGACCGGGGCAAGTTCGGCCCCAACCCGACGCCCATCCTCTCCTTGCAGAACGTCGCCGCCCTCAACGGGTTGCGCGAGAGCGATTTCGGCTTTCGCTTTGCACCCTCCAAGTCGGTCGGCTTGGAGATGGAGCAGGCGAATGTCCAGATGGGCCTCCACAAACTCCACTTCGCCGACCAGGCATTGAACATCGGCACGTTCCGCCTGACGCGCAAGTTACGTGAAGTGTCTCCTGCCTTCTCCGACGCGGCGCTGGATGCGATGGGGCGCAGCGACCTCAAGGCGCTCAAGGGCACCAAGTCCGAAGAGATCAACGCGACGTGGAACCCGTCGAAGGCGCTGTCGTTCTCGCACTACACCAAACAAGACCTCATCAACCGCACCGGCAATCTGGCGGCGGCGCGCGAGGTGCGCGTGCGCAAGGACGCTTTCGCCTACACGCCCAACAGGTCCACCGCGATCCAGTGGGCAAAGCAGAGTTTTTCGACGGCGATGCACCGGCGCCCCGAAGGCACGTCAGCGGACGAGTGGAAACTGCAGACACTCGACGTGAAGATAGGCAACTTCTCCCTCCATCGCAAAGAGCAGTCGACGTCCTACCGCTTCGCCGACCCACTGCTCGACCAACTCGGACGCCCGGACCTGAAGCCGCTCAAGGGGCTGGACACAAAGGAGACGACCATTAACTGGAAAATTAGCCAGTCTTTCTCGTTTGCCCATTACTCCAAAGACGAACTCGTCAACCGCACGGGCAACCTCGCGCAGGCGACGCAGACGCACTACGACCGCAACGTCTTCACCTTCGCGTTATCGAAGCGGACGCTGCTCCAGTTCACCGACGAACGCACCAAGTTCGGCGCGGCGCAGCCCGCTCCCGGGCAGTCGCTCAATGAGCTTCGCGCCCGCACCCTGTTCCTGTCGCAAAAACTGGCTCCGAAGAGCGGCGCGATGTTCAGCCTGACGCAGCGCCATTTTAACCATACCGTCAACGGTGCGCCTGTCACCGGCAGTGAGCGTCTGTTCCACTTCGACACCGGCAAACAGAAAATGCTGTCCCTCAGCGGCGACTTCAACTCCATGGGGATGACCGACGGGAACTGGTATAAACTGTTCCGCCTTACTTATCAGGTGAAACCGATGAAGCAGTTGTCCGTCGCGGGCAGCCTGCTCGACCACACCTCCAACGCCACGTCGCAGAAGGTCAACAACTACACCATCAATTACGCACTTGACAAAACGCGCAGCATTGCTATCACGAACACGCATCAGGAATCTACGTCGGGCGCCGTGCGCACACGGAACGCGTCGAAGACCATGACCATCACCCCGGCGAAGAACATCAAGATGGAAATAGCGTCCGCGCACGTCTTCGCGCCCAACGTGCCTGACACGCAGACGAAGCGGTTCGCGCTCTCCTACCAGATGGACAGGGTGCGCTCGCTCACGCTGTCCAAAAACGAACAAGCCGTCCGCGTCGGCGCCAACGTGGTCACCCACGCTCAGACCGTGCTGGCGCTCACTCCAGCGCGGGATATGAAATTAGAACTCATTAACTCCGAGCAGAAGACCCATGGTGCTGGCATAGAAATGCAACAGGTCACTCTGCGCAAACAGTTGAGCAAGAGCCTGGCGATCGCGCTGCGCAACACCGCTTGGGAGCAGAGCGGACAGGAAGGCGAGAGCAACTTCGGGATGTATCTGGAGCGCAAGGGCAAGCACTATAACTGGCAGTTCGGGCAGGAACTGCTGCGCAACGCGCAAGGACAGTTTACGCCGTCCACCTATCTTAAACTGCAAGCGCAGCCCGCGAAGAACTGGAGCGTCAACCTCGCCCTCGCCGACCAGAACGCGCTGGTCAACAACCTCGTCGCGCCGCGCGGCTGGGAAATCAAGGGCGTTCTGGGCAAAGCGACCCTCGAAGCGAGGAACTGGGTGTCCAAGGTTCCCGTCCCCAACCAGCCCAACCTGTTCCATATCGCCGACGAGCAGGTGTTCAGCCTGCGTTTGCCCTTCAGCAAGAGGTTTCAGTTCAGCGCGAGCATGATTGACCGCTACAACATGTCCACCAAGATCGGCACGTCCGAGACCGTGTTCGCCCTCACCGACAACCCCGGCGGCGTGAGCGATTGGGGCATCAAGTTCATCAAGGGTGCGCAGGTCAACGGTCTCAGCAGGGTCAACACCGACGCCATTGAAATGAACTTCCGCCGCACCCTGTCCGAAGAGAACAAGTTTGGCATCACGGCGCGCGTCGGCCACAGTGGCGCTTTGACCAAGAGCGAAGCGAACATCTACGTTGAACTGCGTAAGGTTTGGTAATTGGAGTGAGACTGGGAAATTGGGAGAAGGGGATGAAATGAAAGCCAACGCCCTGGGGAGACAATAGGTCATGCGGTCAGGGGTCAGGAGTCAACAGCCAGCTCGGCGCGTTATGCAGCAGTGCCTCCTTCGCACGATTGATGGCTTGCCGCCGTGACTTCGTACGCTTTGTGTCCGCGCAAGGGGTCATGACACGTGCCAGCGTGTCATACCGGGCAAGGAGCGCAAGAAGTCGCGGCGGCAGCCCGCAGGATAATGCCCGACGAGGCAACCTGCCTCTATCCGTGTGCGGTCAAGATGCCGTTCAACCACTTCCCTTGAGCGAATTCTGCAATGCTTTGCTGCGCCAGCGCCATCGGCAGCGCCCAGATCACCAGGTCGCTGTAATAATCTGAACCCCACACGGGGCGCCCGTCGTCAGCAGCGAGGAGACAGTACCAATTCCACGGCGTCGCATGACGAAGGGCGATGGCTTCGTAGATTTTGCGGGCGATCTCTAAGCCTTCTTTGTCGCGTCCGCTGTAAATCATCGTCATGGCGGCGCAGAGGTTCTCGCCGACGAAGCAGCCAGTGGCGTGGTCGTTGGCGTCGGCGTCGGGGCGGCTGCGATATGGCTGGGCGTCGGGCGTCGCGCCGTTGCAGGGCAGATATTTTCCCGCTTTCATGTTCAATCGCAGCAGCGATTGCAGCGCGCTCTTCACGCGCTTTTCGGGGAACAGTCCGCCCAAGCCCACGACGCGGCTGCACCATTCGCCCATGAGTTGATTGAACAGGCAGACATCGGAGACGCGCCCGGTGGCTGGGTCATGGTAGAGCCGATAGTATTTGCCCGTCCACAACTTTTCTTCGTAAGATTGCCTCCCGCGCTCAAACCACACGCGGCAGTCGGCAGCGAACTCTCTATCGCCCATTGCCTCTGCCATCGCCTCCGCGCAGCGCAGCGTCGCCAGCCACGTCCCGGCGACGTAAGCCGACGTGCCGCGCCACGGCCAGATGTCATAGAATTGATTCGCAGGCCACATCTCGCCCGGCGGCGCGTGCGGGTGTTCGTTGATGAGCCCGTCGCGGTCGGTGTCGAGAGTTTTGCAGAAGCGCACCGCGTCCTTCACGGAGTCGTAAAACTCGCGGAGGAACTCGGCAGCGGAGGGTTGAGGGTTGTCATGGCTAACCCTCAACCCTAAACCCTTAACCCTTTCGTAGTAGCGGTAGACGAGTTGCACGTATTGCGCCGAGTCGAGCGGGTGCTGACAGTAGTAGTGCGGGCGGAAGTGTCCCGTCGGGCGTCCAAACGAGAAGGGGATTTCGCCGGATTTCAACTGGTAGTGCTTAAAGGTGCGCAGCGTGGTCAGTTCCAGTTCGGGAAACAGAAACAAAAGAGGAAAGTGCCCGTGAAAACGGCACACCATCGTTTCCGTGATG
>JANWYM010000025.1 GCA_025055355.1 Abditibacteriales bacterium | reverse complement strand
CGAAACCCACTGGCGCGGCGAGGGGTTGACGAAGGAAGAATCCAGTCGGCAGTCGTTCGCGGGGATGAGGAAGATTCTGGAGAATATCCGCTGATGACGTAGACGTGGACGGATAGCAAGAAGAACTCCATGAAATCTGCGTCATCAGCGGATGATGCCGGGCTGTTTTGACCATCCGAAAAGCGACCCAACTCCTCGGCGACATCGCCGTTCCCGGCGACAAGTCCATCACGCACCGCGCCGCGCTCTTGGGGGCGTTGGCGCACGGCGCGACGGTCATTCACAACTTTCTCGTGGCGGAGGACTGCCTCTGCACGCTCCGCTGTTTGCAGCAGATGGGCATTGCCGTCGAAGGGATGGGGACGCGGGAGGTGGTCGTGCAGGGCAAGGGGATTCGCGGCTTGCGCGAGCCGCGTGACGTGCTGGACGTGGGTAACTCAGGCACGTTGGCGCGGCTGATGTTGGGCGTTCTCGCGGGGCAACCGTTCGAGGCGACGGTGACGGGCGATGCCTCAATTCAGCGGCGTCCGATGGACCGCGTCGCCACTCCGCTGCGGCAGATGGGCGCGATCGTGCAAGGGCAGGGCGAGCGCTGCACGCCGCCCGTGACGATTCGCGGGGGAATTTTGAAGCCCATCACTTACACCACGCCCGTTGCCAGCGCGCAGGTCAAATCCGCGATTCTCCTCGCGGGACTCAACGCCTGCGGCAGAACGACGGTGATGGAGTCCGGCTTGTCCCGCGACCACAGCGAGCGGATGTTGAGAGCCTTCGGCGCTGATATTGCCGTCGAACGTGCCAACCTGCCAACCTGCCAACCTGCCAACGTCGTTACCACCATCTCCATTCAAGGTCCCGCCGAGTTGCACGCGCAGGAAGTGACCGTGCCGGGCGACCTTTCTTCAGCGGCGTTTTTCCTCGTCGGCGCGGCGATGCTACCCGGCTCGGAGGTGCGCGTGCGCGGGGTCGGAGTCAATCCGACACGGACGGGCGTGTTGGATGTGCTGCGCGAGATGGGCGCAGACGTTCGGTTGGAGAATGAGCGCGAAACGTCGGGTGAACCCGTCGCCGATGTGGTGGTGCGACACGCGCCGTTGCGCGGTGTCACCATCGGCGGTGACCTCATTCCGCGCCTCATTGACGAACTACCCATCCTCGCCGTCGCCGCTTGTTGCGCCGATGGCATAACCGTTGTGCGCGACGCGAAAGAACTCCGCGTCAAGGAAAGCGACCGCATCGCGACCATGACCAGCGAACTGCGCAAGATGGGCGCGCGCATTGCGGAGCGCGAGGACGGCTGGGTGATTGAGGGACCGAACCAACTCAAAGGGGCAACGGTGCAGAGCCACGGCGACCATCGCGTCGCCATGTCGTGCGCCATCGCCGCGCTCGCTGCCGAAGGCGAAACCGTCATTGAAGATACCGCGTGCATTGCGACTTCGTTCCCGGAGTTTGAGGAGATTTTAGAGCGGTTAAGGGCGTCGTGACGTTGCCCTGTGAGACGGGAACCATCAGGGAACGGCGTCCCACTGGCGTTGGCTGGGGCGATAAAGCACCCCATAAACAAATCCCAACAGCAATAGCCCAAACACGAGATCCGCGACGCCGACGTATCCAGGCGGTCCCACCAACCAGTGGGGCGCTCTCACTTCCATGTGGTAGAGAGCGGGAAACCCCAGTTCATCCCCTCCTATGGAGAGGGCGATCCAGTTATAACCCGCGTGCAGCCCGATGGGCAGCCACAAAGAGCGCGTGGCGACCCGACATAACGCGAACGTGAGGCCTATCGCCAGCATGTCCGCCGCTCCCAGCGGATGGTGCACGTTGCCCATGCCCAGATGCGCCATCCAGAACAACACGGTGGTGACGGCAATAGCAACGCGCCGACTGCGCCATTCCTCCAGATGGGTCAGGAGATAGCCGCGAAACATCATCTCCTCAGTAAATCCCACCAGCAAACACCCCAACGTCAGGATCAACCATCCTCCCCAAGAGGTGGAGGTCGGCGTGAGGCGTATCCAGTCGAGCGCGAGGTAGACGCCCATCGTCACGCTCATAAAGACGATACCCAAAGCAGCGCCTCCCCCCATCTCCTTCCCCCACCGCTGCGTGGTGAGCCCAATGCTGTTTAGCGGGCGACGGTCAATGTAGCGCACAAACAACCACGTCGTCAGGATGATAAACGGGTAGATGCCGAAGAGGACGCTCAGGACGATGACGCCCATTCCTCGTTCGATGACCTTCTCCGATAGTTCACCGTGTTGGGCGAAGAGCCAGGTGAATGCCACCACAGCGCCCGGCACAGCGCCCACCCCTCCTGCCACCATACACGCGGTCAGATAGACTGCCACCCGCGCTAACGGGGGTAGCACGGGCTGAGAAGAGGGAGACGTTTGCTGCACAGGGGCAGTGGAAAAGTCAGTCAATGCAGGTTGTTCTACCTCACCGGTCCGTTGATGCAAGGGTCCTCGTTCCTCCACCGTGTCGCACCTCCTGTTAGGTCAATGGCACAACCATCGCCTGAGTCTGTGCCGGACTCTATCTGTCCACATTGTCGCTCGATGAGGCTGCACCGGCGCATCCGCTGGAATCGGAAGAACCTCTGGCATCGGCGTTGATGAGATAATGGGAATCGGCAGCGACGCGCGCTCCGGGGGCGCGGCGGCAGCGAGCGGCAAATCCTTGATGTGCTGCGTTGCCGTCTCGATGCGTTTGATGGCTTGGGCGCACGCATAGCGCACGTCGCTGTTGAGTTCGACGGAGCGCCACCGTAAACGTGCGCGCAACGCGGGCAACGCGGCGCGGTGTCCGATGTTGCCCAACGCCTGCGCGGCGGCGCGACGGACGTTCGATTCGTTGTCCTTCAGCGCGGCGCACAGGGCGTCCACCGCACGCGGGTCGCCGATTCTGCCCAACCCCTCGGCGGCATGTTGGCGGACGCATCTATCGCGGTAGTGAAGAGCATAAAGCAAGGGTTGCAGCGCGCGTTCATCACTAAACTTCGCCAGGGTGCGGGCGGCGGTGCGGCGCACTTCGGCGTCGCTGTCGCGCAGGGCAGCGATGAACGGCTCAATGATTTGCTCGTCGCCAATGCGCTCGAGGGTGTGCGCAGCGGCGCGGCGCACTTCAGCGTGAACGTCGTGCAGAAATACCAGACAACGCTCAATGGCTGTCTGCCCGCCGACGCAGCCCATCGCCCACACTGCGCCACGCCGCATCGTGTAATGGCTGGAACGCAGCACGAGCGCGAGAACGTTCAGCGTGCGCTCTTGGCCCAACATCAGGGCAATCCACGTCATCACGCGCTCAATCGTTGCGCGCCGCCCGCGCAGCAGTTCGGACAGAA
Organism: Abditibacteriales bacterium; assembly: GCA_025055355.1. GTDB lineage: Bacteria > Armatimonadota > Abditibacteriia > Abditibacteriales > JANWYM01 > JANWYM01. The sequence goes on along the minus strand of JANWYM010000025.1, from coordinate 14,958 downwards.
ACGCAGCGGCGCGTTCGTCGCTCATCTGCGTGAGCGTCCACAGCGCGGCTTGCCGCACGCGCTCGTCCGACGATTGCAGGCTCGCCCGCACGACGCTTTCCGCAACCGCCGTCCCGATGCGTAGCAGCGCCAGGGCGGCTGCCTGCCGCACGGACATTACATCGTCGGCTAACGCCGTGCGCAGCGGTCCGACGGCACACTCGTCCCGCATGTCGCCCAATGCCCGCGCCGCCGCCGCGCGCACGGTAACATCTTTGTCATACAGCGCCGCGCTCAACGCCGCTAACGCCGCCCGACCGCGCCGCCGCGACAGCCCCTCTATCGCCCCCAGCCGCACCTCAAGACGCTGACTGAGTTGCAGCAGAAGCACGAGTTTCGTCGTCTCGTGGTCGTCGTTGAACAGGATTCGCATCCCGTTTATTGTAACTGATTCTCACGGCGAGAGCAATTTGACATATTCAGCTGCCCACCTTATAATCGGGAAAGGGTGCTGGGCGATGGGGGTCAGATGTTACACGGTTGCTGACGCCATCTTCCCTCTCCCACTTCCCAAATGCCTATCATTGCGAGCGGACCGAACCATCCCCTCCGCGAGGGGATGGCTTTGCCTCGTTCCTCGCAACCGCTGCGCTCCGCGCAATGACACCTCTCTGCTCGCCACGATAGGCATTTTCACCGGGGAGGGGGAAAAGGATGTCGGCGACCGCGTCACGCCTGGAGGTGTCATCCATGCTCTCACAATCCTCAGTCCGACAGAACTTAGTGGTTCTGAGTTTTGTGGCGTTCGCGATGGGCGTGGTGGTGGGAGTAGGGGGACGGGAGTGGGCGTATCGTCAGCAGGAGCGGAACGCCGTTGACCCCGAACAGCGCAAGGCGGCAGCCCAGGTGGTACAATCGCTGTCCGCGCAGAGGGCGGGCAGCGCGGCGACGGTGGCGCTCTGTCTGGCGGGCGTGGACGCTTTGGAGAAGAAGGAACTTGCCGCTGCGCGCGTGTTTTTCGTCGCCGCCGCGCGGCAGGGGCGGAACTGGCGGTTGCCTTACATCGCCTTAGCGGACTTAAAGCGGAGGCTCTTTGACGACATCGCCGCGCGCGAGCTGCTCGACCTCGCGCCGCCGGACCTGCTCGGCGGAGGCAACCCGCTCTCGCGCCTGTGGAAGGAGAACCCCCGCGCCGCCGTTCATGTGGAGGCGGTGTATCAGGCGACGCGGGCGAGGGAATGGACAACCGTTGAGGAGCAGGCGCGGGAGGCGCTAAAACTCCGCCCCCACATGGACGGTGTGCTTGTGCGCCGCTTCCGCGCCCTGCAGCAACTCAACCGCATGGAAGAAGCCAAAGAGCTCCTCGTCGAACTGCGCCGCCGCGTGCCGCTTTATCTGCTGTGGGACGACATTACGGACTTCGTGCACACCCGCTACGCGCCGGAGCCGACCGACCGCATTCATGTGACAACGTGGCAGATCCCCGATGTGTTCGACCTGCGCCCTTTGCCTGACAACCGCGTGTGCGCAGCGGCGGGAGCGCAAGGCGTGTGGTTCCTCAAACCTGACGGCGGTTCGTTCCTTCTGCCGGGCACAGCGGCGTCGGACGGCAATCCTCTCCATCCGCACACGGCGCTGCCGACGCCCGCCGGGGAGGTCTGGCTGGTGGGCAGCGACGCCGTCTCCGACGAAGTGGCTGTGGCGGTTTGGAAGGACGGCAAAACCACTGATGAGACGCCTGTGCCGCCTGCCCTCACGTCGGACTTTGAGCAACTGTTCCTGCATCAGGGCGAGGTGTGGGCGGTCTGCAAAGGCATCGTGTATCGCCAAGTGGGGAAGGACTGGTTCGCCTACGTGCCTGCGCGCGGCACGGAGAAACTCGCTTTGCCGCCCGGCATCTGGCGCAGCGCGCGCCGCAGATGGAATCAGCCGTGGCAAGCCGACGCCAACGAGGAACGCGAGTTCAAAAACGAAGCCGCTGCCAACAAATTCTTCCTGATGCGCTACTGGCAGCAAGTCGCACCCGACAGCGGCTTGGCTCCGCATGACACGTCAGAAGAAGAGAACCTGCAACTCTGGCACGACGCGATGGGGCAACTCTGGTATGGCGTGCAGCGGTTTGACGGCAAAACCTTCCTCCCGCCCGACCCGAAAACTCGCGCCTCGTTGCGCAAGGCGTGGTGGCTGTCGGGACCGCGCTGGTGGAACCCACCGGAGTTCTGGCGGCGCGAGTGGGTCTACCTCGCCACCCATTTTCGCGGACCCGAAGACGAAGGACCGCTGCTGCGCGGCAGCGACCGCGACACCAGCGGTCGGCTCTGGGTCGGCTTGTGGAACGCCGGACTGCTGGCGTTTGACGGGCACCGCTGGCTCGCCATTCCTCTGAAGGACGTTCCCGCCTCCGTGCGGAAAGTGACCGCAACCCGCGACGGCGCGGTGTGGGCAGCCTGCGAAGACCGCGTCGTGCGAGTGGTGGCAACGGTGGCGGAGCAACGATGAAATGCTGACGTGAGATATGCTCCCTTGCCAGCGTGGGACCGATATGCTATCATGATAGCCACAGATGACGAAAGAGGGGTTCTACATGCCTCAAGTTCTGATACGCAATGTCGAACCTGACGTGATTGACAAACTGAAGAAGCGCGCCCGGCGCAATGGGCGTTCCTTTGAAGCCGAGTTAAGACTGCTCCTGCGGCAGGCGGCAGAGGAAGATATAAGCGATTGGCGGTCCGAAGTGGAACGGGTGCGGGCGATGTTTGCAGGGCGCTCCTTCAGCGATAGCGCGAAGTTGCTGCGAGAGGACCGCGAGCGATGAGGACTTTTGTTGTGGACGCCAGCATCGCCGTCAAGTGGTTCCTGGAGGAAGTTCATGCCGAGTCCGCGAGGCGGTTGCTGGATGATGGACATGCCTTGCTTGTTCCTGACCTGTTCTTTCCTGAAGTCGGGAATATCTTGTGGAAGCGCGTTCGCTTCGGTGAGATGAGCGAAGAGGAGGCTGCCGCCATGCTTCAAGCGCTCCGCAAAATCCCTCTCCAAATCCATCCGTCGCTGCCTTTGATCCTACCTGCCCTGGAGATTGCCTGCCAGATACAGCGCACGGTCTACGACAGCCTCTACATTGCATTGGCGGTGCACGAGCGAACGGTCATGGTCACTGCTGACGAGAAGTTTTACAACGCAATCAAGGGCAGCCCGCTGTCCCCTCATGTCCTCTGGGTCGAAGATATAGCGCAGGTGGAAGAATCGTCAGGTTCACCGTGAACCTCGACGAGGTGAGCGAGGGTCAGGTGGGGACTGATGCGCTGCTGAAACTCCGTTTACTGTCGCCCCTCAAGGGGTATGCTGTTGAATGAATGAATGACATGAGAGAGGTTGGTTGCATGCGCGGCAGTTTCTTTCTGGGCTTGGTGATGGGACTTGGTTTGCTAACCGGCTGCGGCGGCGGAAAAGGATTTGTCGGTGGCAGTGACGAGAGCCGTTCTATGGCGTTCGATGCCGTCAAGTTGGCGCGGAACAAGAAGAACGTGCCGCCCCCGCAGATTTCTGATATCTCAATCAGTCCAACGACCTTCGACTTCTTCGGGGGGACGCTGCACGTTCAAACCAAGGCGCAAGCCAAGAAAAAAAAGGACGTGCTGACCGTCACCGCCGTCATCACGCGGCAGAGCGACGCGCGGACCTTCGAGGCTACTTTGACCCAAAGGCAGAAGAACACTTTCGCGGGAGACTTCACCGTGCCGCCTAACCTCACTAACAACACGCAAGTTTACAACGTCGTCATTCAAGCGACGGACGGTCGCCCCGGCGTGGACCGCCCATCCCGCGCATCCGCTGGTACGTTTATCGTGAGGGGCGTTCAATCGCCGCCGGGAACACCTTAGGAACCTCCCCCAACCCCTCCTTGGTAAGGAGGGGAGAGGACCTCCCCCGACCCCTCCTTGGTAAGGAGGGGAGTTTGGGGGATAGGCTCTTAAACGATCCGCTGATAGATGTCCACCGTTGCTGCCGCCAGTTCGCGGAACGAATACCCTGCCCTCATTGGCGGTAGGACAACACTTCCCTCTGCTCGCTGCCTGGCGACTTGCGTGATGCGTTCCGCCAGTTCACGACTGTCGCCGGCCGTGAACAGGGTGATGCCGCCGACCTCCTGCGCCAGAGCGCGCAAGGGTGGTAGGTCCGACGCAATCACCGGCTTGCCGTAGCCCAACAGTTCTGCCACCGACGCCGATGCGCTCATCGCGTGAAACGGCGCGAGCGCGATGTCTGTTGCCGACATGGCATCCCTCAACTCTTCCTCCTGAAGATAGCCCGTGATGTGGACGCGCTCCTCCAAACCGAGCCGGTGGACGTCGGCTTGCAGTGCTTCGACGTATCCCGTGCGGTCCGCGAAATGCTTGCCCCCAGCGATGAGCAGCACGAATTCCTTCGGCAGTTCCCGCAGAGCGCGTAGCGCGACCTCGTAGCCTTTGCGGGCGACGATGAAACCGAAGAGCGTGAGAACGGTTTTGTTTTCCCAACCAAGTTGTTGTTTGTAGCGACTGAACTCGTGACCCCGCATGGAAGGAATGGGCATCGGTAGAACGCTGATATGCTCCGATGGCACGCCGACGCGCCGCAGCGATGCCGCTAACGAGGCGCTGTGAACGATGAGGTGTCGCACGTGCGGATGCAGGAAACTCCGCCGATTGAGTCGCTGCACAAGCCATGCCTTGAACCCGCTGCCCTCGTCCACTTCATGCACGGTCAGCACCACCGGCACGCGCACAGCAGACAACACGTGCGCGAACTTGGCGCGGTGCGGGGCGACGCCGCCGAAGAAGACGTATTGGTGCTGGATGTGCGCCACGTCACCACGATTCAACTGCTCGCCCAGACGGCGATAATAGCGCGCGTCCGCCGCGTAATGCCGTAGGGTGTCCGCGCCCGACCGCAGGCGCGGCTCGACTGCCACGACCTCCACGTTGACCTGCGATCGCAGTTCATTCACCAGCCGCTCGGCGTAGTGCGCGATGCCACAGGCGATGCGCCAGGTTGTCAGCATGCAAATGTCCATGTCAATAAAAGCCTCTCCGAAAACCTTGCTGTTCTTCACAGGAGGACCGAAGGAGGTTGTTGGCTTAATTTGAACCTCCCCCAACCCCTCCTTGGTAAGGAGGGGAGTAAACCTCCCCCATACGCATCAATTTAAGGCCATCCACTCTGCCGTGTCAGGAAAAGCGGCGGTTCGGAGCGAGTCGAGTCGAGTCTCCGTCCCTGCTGTGCGGCGGGATAACACCCCAAGGCGGGTAATGGCATTAAGTTAAGCCCCGAAGGGCAGGGCTGCGCCTCCTTCCAAACGGGAAATGCCCCAAAACTGGCTTCTATATCCAGTTTGGAAGAGGGTGATAGCCCCGCCGGACGCGTAGGGGCAGCGCGTCCCTGCCAGCCCGATGCGATCGCCGGAATAGGGCTGGCACGGCGGGTGCCCTCTGGGCGCGCCCCTACACGTTGCAAATTCTCAGTAAGTCACAATTTGGTTGGGTGCATTACGCAGAGTTTGCAGCCTCTCCGTCTAAGGACGCCCGCCCCTACGGATGTCCCTGAACGGGGGCAGGTTGCAAATTTTGCGTAATGCACTCCCATTGGTTTGCCTGCCCTCCCGCTGACCTTGCGTCGGCGGGGTGCGAGCCAATTGTGACTTACTGAATTCTGCGTAATGCACACATGCCCATTTCGAGATGCGATTCGGTTTAAGCGGAACCGCCTCCGTTAAATGGATGCGGATTTGAGCCGCCACGCGCAGCGGAGGGAACGCAGGCGGAAGCGCAACTGTTCTGCGGCTCCGGGTCGGTGTGCGAGGCGGCGCAAGGCGGCTAAGAGGAAGTGAATCACTTCGCGTAACACAAGCACGGCTTTGACCAGCGCCGCTGCGCCCCTGCCGTGATGTTTAGCGAAGTAGTAGTGCGCGCTCTGCAAGGCGGCGAGGTGAACGGGTTCGCTCACGGCGCGGCGACTCGCGCCGTAGTGATGAACGACGCGCGCCTGCGGGACGTAGAAAATTTTCCAGCCGCTCTTTTTGAGGCGGCGGCACCAGTCCACGTCCTCGTAGAGCAGGAAGAAGTTCTCGTCCAGCAGCCCGACTTGTTCCCACGCGGCGCGGCGCACCATCAGGCACGCGCCCGATACCTCGTCCACTTCGCGCACCTGCTCTGGGTCAACGTTGCGGAGCAGATGAGCGTCCCCCCCTGCGCGCGCGTAAAGCCCCGTCACTTCCGCGAGGAACCGGTGCAGCGTCGGGAAGGGGCGCCCCGACGGCTGCCAGCGTCCGTCGGGGTAACGCAGCATCGCCCCGGCTGCCCCTGCGTCCGCGTGGGCCTCCATGAACGTCAGCAGCGCGCGCAGTGCGTTCGCTTGCAGTTGCGCGTCAGAGTTCAGCAGCAGCGCGTATCTGCCGCGACACCGCCGCAGCCCGCAGTTGTTCCCTGCCGCGAAGCCGACGTTCGCGGCGTTCTCAATCAGTTGCGCCTCGGGGAACTCCTCTCTCACCATCAGGACGCTGCCGTCGGTGGAGGCGTTGTCCACGACGATAACCTCCATCTCCGGCGCGTCCGAGCGTGCGCCCTCCGCGCGCACGCTCCGCAGGCACTCCCGCAGGAAGTCTTTGCCGTTCCAGTTGACGATGATGAGAGAAATGTCCATGCGTGAAATGGAAAACGTCAAACGTGAACTCATGCGCAGGTTCACTTTTTACGTTTCACGTTTCACGTCTCAAGTCCTTCGCCAGTATGACCGCACAACCAACCGCCGTCAGGAACAGCAGGGATGATGATATGGGATGAATCCCCGGCTTGGGCAGCAAATAGCCGAAGCGAATGAGCAGCAGCACCACCGCCGCTGTGATGGGAACGCCGCCGCGCCGCCGCACAACATCCCAGACGACGACAAGCGTGAGCGGGAGCGCGTAGTAATGCTGCTCCACCCACTTGCCCAGAATGAGCAGCAGCACGTTCGAGAGCGCGATGAGCGCATACAGGCGCGCGCTGTGCAGCCGCAGCGGTTGGCGCGACGCGATGACGCTCGCAGCGAGGGCGGTTAGCAGCAAAACGCCGTTCGCGCTGCGAATGATGACGGCGCGCAGCGGTTCATAAATCGAGAGCGGCAGGGTGCGATGCGTCGCGTAACTGATGAAATGCCACAGGTTTGCCCCCCCAATCTCGCGGCGCGTTTCTGCCACGATGAAAGCATAATACGCTTGATGCGGGTGCGCAAGGATAAACGGCGCAAAAATGACAGCGACAGTCACCGCCGCCACGCCGAAGACGCGATACGCTACGGCGCGGGGCGCGGACTGCCACAGAGCGAAACCCATCGGCATCAACGCGAACAACGCCGTCTGCTTCGACAGCAGCGACATACCCAGCCAGAACCCCGCCAGCGTCGGACGGTCAGGGAGATATGACAACCCCAACAGCAGAAAGCAAATCGTCATGCCTTCGGGGTGGCTGATGACCCACGACGCGCTCACCAGCCCGCTCGCAAACAGAATCAGCGCGGAGGCGACAAGCAGCGGGAGGTCTTTGACTTCGGGGAACAGGCGTTTGATGAGGCGCACGAACGCCCACACCGCCAGCGCATCAAACAGCAGCATCGGCAAGCCGATGAGCCGCTCGGCAAACTCATCGGGGCGTCCCGTCGCATCGGAGAAGGCAACGAACGGCGCGAAGAGAAAGGCATACAACGGCGGGTAGCCGGTGGACAATCCGTGAGGAGGTGCTGCCCATTCCGAGCCACGTTCGGCGTAGAGCGCGAGCGAGCCGTCCAGCAGTCGCCGCGTCGAACGCACCAACGCGCCCGCGTCACCATGTGGCGGGTGGGTGAAGCGAAAGAGGATGCCCCACGCGACGTAAACGGCGATGAGGAGGAGAAGGGCGTAGGAGGAGGGGGAGATATGGAAACCTCTCATCCCAGACCTGCGGCGTTGGTCGTTCAAATCGCTCATGGCGCTGGCTACTTCACTTCACGCGCTTCTGCTTTTGCATCCGCACCTTGCTGCACTTGGGACAGACGAACTTCTTCTGTTTGTGCCGCGTGCCGCGTTGTTCCTTCATCTTGATTTTGCAGCGGGGACAATACATTGACCACGTGACCTCTGACTCCTGACCTATGCTTCTGCGGTCGGTTATTGTCCATGGACTTTTCATCCGTCGGCGGACGCTTTCTTTGACCGCCACGTTTTATCGTCTGGGTCGAACGCACTGACTTTCTCCTGAACGGATTGCATTTCGCTGTTGGACCCCATGCCGCCCATCATGCGCGTCGGGGCTTGCAAGCCGAGGACCGGGGGCGGTTCGAGGGCAGCGCAGGGTGTGCCGAACTTGGGCTTGGCGAACGGCAGGTGCGTCGTGCCGCGCGCAAGGATGTGCTGATAGTTGGCACAGTCGCCCTCGTAAGGAATCCCATGATTCCACGGCACCCACGAGCGGGCGTTACAGTAGTGGCTGACAAATGCCCGCCGCCAGCGGTCTCGCGTGCGGTTGGGGTAGGAGCGGTGCAACAGATGCCCCTGAAAGAAGACGACGTCGCCCGCTTGGACTGGCACAGAGACCCACGCGTATTTCCGCGCAATGGGCGCGAGGGTGTTCACCGCGTCGTCCAGGTGGCTCACGTTTTCGACGGCGCCGATGTCCGCGAACGCGCCGTCGCTGTGGACGTAGCCGCGTTGGGGATGGGGGTCGGGGTAAATCGGTTCGGCATTGGAGCCGGGGGCGACCCACAGGCAGCCGTTCTCCTCGTCGGCGTCGTCAAGCGCCAACCACGCGCCGATGAGTGTGTCGGGGTAGGTCGTGATGTAATAAGCGTCCTGATGCCAGCCCTGCCCGCCTCTACCGGGCGGATTGTAGAACAACATCGTTTGCAGGGCAAGCACATCGGGACCGATGAGGACTTCCAGCACGTCCAAAATGCGCGGGTGCAGTAGAAACCGCTCCGACATCGCATCCACGCGGTGGAGCATGTGCACCCGCGAGAACCGTTTCATCAGTTGCTCCTCCGTCGCCTCAGGCGGCGGCGGCTCCATGCCAGGCACCACCTTGCGCCCGTAGAACAGATCCATCGCGTGCTGCTTGAGTTCTTCCACTTCATCTTGCGAAACCAAACTCCGCACCACGAGATAACCATGCCGTTGGTAGTGTACGTATTCGTCCACCTTAACTGCATAGCGGTCGGGGCGTTGAACGGATAGGACCCGATAGGACATCATTCATTCCCTCCTAAGAGCCTATCCCAAAAATCTCTGGAGCCGCTAACTTGTTGAGGGAGAAAGCCCCCGAACCAGTTCGGGACTCCATTTTGGGGATAGGCTCTAACTAAACTTTTGCGTTTTGCCATTCCCCTCGAAAATGCCCGTCATTGCGAGCGGAGCGAAGCAATCCCCTGCGGAGGAGATGGCTGCAGCGCGGGGGATTGCTTCGCTCCGCTCGCAATGACGCTTTCCCGCAGTAGGAAGGGAGAGAGGCGCGAAACGCAAAAGTTTAGGGCTCTAAGTTTCGTGTGCTGCTTCACGCAGGTTTGACATTGTTGCGGGGAGTGCGTTTCATCTGCCTCCTCTCTGCCGCACTATCGCCGCGCTCCAGCCTTCACCGAGGCGCAACGCGGTGAACGTTTTGCCCCGCTCCTTGACCGTCGCGGCTCGGAAGTTTTTCACTTCGCGCCCCGCGTCGTCGAAGACGTGAATCTCATGCTTGGAGTTATCGCCCCAGCCGAACAGTCCGCTGCGGTTGGTGAGGATGCACCCCTTGCCAACGAAACGCAAAAGTTTGGTCTCAATTGTCCCAAAAGTTACGCCGTTACCGTCATTCCCTTCCCCCTGAAGGGGGTTGGGGGATAGGCAAGATAGTGTCAGCGACGGTGTAACTTTTGTATCCTCGATTTGCGGCATCACTCCTCCTCATAACCGCTTGCCTCCCCCTGCCGCACGGCAGTCGCTGACCGCACCATGGGCGCGATGTCCCAACGCGGCTGATAGCCCAGCAGCGTTTTCGCCTTGGTGATGCTCAGGTCGTAGATGAATCGCACGGGGAACTCCTTGGTCAGAACGGGCAGCCCGGTCGCTTCGCTGATCAGCGGGGCGGCTTCGGCGAAGGGAATGGGGCGCGGGGCGGCGACGTTGAAGGCTTCGCCGACGGCGTTCGGCTCCTCCAGAGCGAGGATGCACGCCTCTGCCACGTCGCGGGCGTCAGCGGGTTGATACAGCCACGTGCGCCCGTCCGCGTCGCGAGCGTCAATCGGCTGCTGGGGGTTGGCTTGCTCCAGTTCCTTCAGTGTCTCTGCGATGTGGGGATAGTGAATTTCGCTGCGCGGGTGGCGCTGCGCCGAGCGCAGCACGTTAATCACAAACCCGACTGTGTAGCGTGACAGAATCGCCTCCCCCGACACGATACCTGACGGACGGATGATGACCGTGCGCAGCCCTGTCTCGCGCCGCGTCGCCTCCACGATGTCTTCGCCAATCCACTTGCTCATCGCATAGACACCCGTGAACCGCTTGGGATGTTCTTCGTCCACCGGGTGATAGCACGGGGCGAGGACGTGCGAGTCGTTGGGATAGACAGCGGAGGAACTGATGTGAACAAACCGTTGGATGCGCTCCGCCTGACGCCCAGCGGCGAGCGCGAGGTGCAACGTGGAACGCACATTGTTGTCGAAGAACGCCGACTCGTCCATGCCCGGCGGACAGCCGACGAAGTTGGCGGTGTGGATAACGGCATCGGCGCGTCCGACGGACTGCTCGACGGCGGCGGCGTCCAGCAAATTCCCCTCCACTACCTCCAAATCCAGTCCCGCCAGTCGTCCGCTGAAAGGATCGTTGGGCATCACGAACGCCTGCACCCGATACCCCCGCCGCAGCAACTTTCGCACCACCCGGGAACCGACCTGTCCCGTGGCGCCGGTCACTAACACGATGCTCATACCAGCCGACCCCCTACTGTTGAATGGCAAATCGAGATTCGCCGAGGGTGGGCAGATTCCTCCTGCTTCCTTGACCGTTTATCAGAGCCTCTGCCGAAAAGGTAGCCCGTGACGCTGTCGCGGATTTTCCGTCGCGGCGCGACGAACGATAAATCGTCACCGACGCCCGAACTTGCGCGGCATGTTTTCCCCCAACTTCCCCTCCTATTGACCCCCTGTCCCGCCCTGCGGTATAATCAGGCTGTCACAACGCAGAAGGAGGGCGCCTATGCAAACCCTGAGAGTCACAGGCTGGTTGATGGTGTTGTGTATGCTGTTCGTCGGCGTGGCAGAGGCGAAGAAGAGAAAGCCCAAAGATAAAGTCAAGCCGAAGCCGGCGGTCAACTTAACGGGCACGTGGGACGGTGTGATTGAGACGCAGTTCGGCGACATCGCCTTTACGCTGGAGGTGACGCAGCCGGCGGGGGCGCAGACGTTCGAAGCGCGCATGACCATTGTGAACCCTCAAACTGACGAACCGATCACGGTGAGTGGTAGCGGGCAGGTGGACAAAAAAGGCAAGTTCTCGTCGGGGGGCGATGTGCTCTATCAAGGGCAGCCCGTTCACATCGAAATCACCGGCAGTGTCAGCGGCAATCGCATGAGCGGTGACATCGAGGTCAGCAGCGGCGGGCAGCGCATGGGCGCGGACTTCCACGCGACGCGGCGGTAGCCCGCGCGAGAAAACGCCAGAACAAACGGGGGCGGGAACAGGGGTCTGAAGCGGGATCGCTTGACGCCGCTGAACGCATGGGGTATGATTAGGAGCGGTCAGGTTCAGAATCATCGCGGGAGGAATCGTGCAAGCCCGTCCGTCCTCACCAGAGGCTGGTTCATCGCTGTTCTCCTCACCGGCTGGACGCAAGGTCTGGGCGGTTCTAATACACCTCGTTATCGTGCTGGCGGCGTGGTTCGCCTGCCAGGGCGGCATTGTCATTGACTCTGTGAAGTTACCGTTCACCACCCGGTTCGTGTCGCTGGGGTGGTGGAGCGTCCCCCTCACGATGGTCTGGCTGTGGGCGGTCACGCGCGCGCTCGCAGCGACGAACCGCCTGCCCGGTTTGACGCTGGGGTTGATGGGTCTCATCTGCGCGACGCTCTTCCTGGTGATGAAGATGCAACCGCAGCCAGCAGCGGCGTGGGCGGCGGCAGCGGCAGGGGCTCTCGCAGCGGTGGGCGCGTTCGGGTTCCTCGTTACGTTGCGGGGACACATCCTTCTCCCCGACATCGTGAGCACCGCCTTGGGGTTCGCGGTGGCGGTGGTAACGGTGGGGGGCGCGCTGAAGAACACAGCGTTTTTGATTCTCCTGCTGCCTGTGCTGGTGCTGGGCGCGCCGATTGTAGACGCGACCTACGCGATGATGCAGGGGGGAGGCTTGACCATCACGCGGCGGCGGGAGCGATTACATGAGGTGTTGCTGCGGCGCGGGCTGTCGCCTCTGCAGGTGACCTTGTTATATCTGGTGATGGATGCCTGCCTGTGCGTCCTCGCCCTGCTCTTGGTGCGCATCATCGTCTGGCACTTCGCCATTAAAATCGTCATCATCACAGCGTTTGGCGTCGTCGGGTTCGTCTTCTTCCTGTCCCTCATCAAACTCCTCATGCGAGCGGAGCGCACGGAGGAGGCGCCCGAACGCGTGCAACTGATGGACGTTACCATTACGCCGATGACGATGCAAGAAACGGTGGCGCGCATCGAGGAGTTCATCCGCAGTCGGCAGCCGCACATCGTGGTCACCTCCGACGCTTCTGCGATCATGAAGGCGCAGGAGGACGAGGAACTGCACCGCATCATCAACACCGCCGACCTCGTGACGCCGGACGGTATTGGCGTGATTTGGGGGGCACGGCTACTGGATTTGCCGATTTACGAGCGCGTGCCCGGCGTGGACTTGGTCGCGGAGTTGTGCCGCGTCGCCGCGCAGCGGGGCTACCGCGTTTTTCTGCTGGGCGCGGCGCCGGGCGTCGCCGCGCGAGCGGCAATTAACTTGCAAGCACGCTACCCGGGTCTAACCGTTGTCGGGACGCACCATGGCTACTTCTCGGCAGACGAAGAGCCGCGTCTTGTGGAGATGATTCGCGCAGCGCAGCCGGACATTCTCTTCGTGGCGTTTGGCATTCCCAAGCAGGAGAAGTGGATTCGGCGCCACATCGAAGCCCTGGCGGTGCCGGTGTGCATCGGCGTCGGCGGGAGTTTCGACGTTTACTCCGGACGGCTCAAGCGCGCCCCGCTGTGGGTGCAGCGCATCGGCCTGGAGTGGCTCTACCGCGCCCTCATCGAACCCAAGAGGTTCATACGGTTGCTGATTCTGCCGAAGTTCATGTGGATGACCCTGCGGCACTGGTTGACACGCAAAATAACGAGGGGTGATATTGTGAGACAGGATTGACAGGGCGGCTCAGGGTTTTCCCTTCTAACGGTCCTGTTCATCCGTCTGCGAAGAGGAGGATTGACATGGCACAAGCAAACGGACGCGAGCATTACGTCCACCTGACGCCGGGCAAGTTGATGGGCTTGCGACAAATCACGGATGCTCACGGGAAGTTCAAGGTGTTGGCGCTGGACCAGACGGGCGTGTTCCGTGATGCCTTCGGGCGCGACAAGGCGGCGATTTGTCAGGCGAAACTGGCGCTGACGCGCGTCATCGGCGCGCACGCCAGTTCCGTGCTGCTGGACGTGCCGACCAGCGCGCGGCAGTCCATCAACACCGGTGATTTGCCCAAAGGCGTTGGCTTGATCGTGCGGCTGGAAAAAGGCTGCTCCCCCGGCGACTACGGGTTTGAGGAGACGGGCTGGAGCGTCGCCAAAATCAAGCGCATGGGGGCGAGCGCGGTCAAGTTGCTGGTCTACATGGACACCGACAACGAGAAGTATACCAACGCGCAGGTCGAGTTTGTTAAGCGCACCTGCGATGCCTGCTACGAAAACGACATCCTGCTGATGACCGAGGAACTGTCGTTCCCACGGAAGGACGCGGATGAACCCGACAACAAAGCCCCCAAATATCTGGAGCGCCGCGTCCGCAACATCCTCAAGTCCACGGAACTCCTTGGACCGTGGACCGACGTTCTCAAGTTGGAGTTCCCCGGCGCAGACCACCTGAAAGAACTGAACGACATCGCCATCCGTCCATGGGTCCTGTTAAGCGCGGGCGTGAACTTCGACGTTTTTGAAAAGCAAGTCGAAGCGGCGATGCGGGCTGGCGCCAGTGGCATCATGGCGGGGCGCGCCATCTTCAAGGAATGGCTCGACAAAGGCTCAGAGCATTTCCAGAGCGCGGCGTTCTTGGAGGGCGAAGCCGTGCGCCGCATCCAGCGGCTCAACCAACTGGTGGACGCCTATGCGACCTCATGGCAGCAGCGTTACCACATCACCCGCGACGACCTGGCACAAGCCGTTGACTTCGGTTGGTATTCGTGGCAGGCGGCGGAGGTGCCGTCCGCGCCGGGAGTGTATTAGAGTGCCTCGCCCGACCGCCCGCAGGAGGCGAGCGCTCCATGACGCGGTCATCCTGCCTGCAGGGTTTTGGGGGGCACGCTTCGAACCAAAGGGTTCAGGGTTGAGGGGGCGAAACACCCCTTTGCCCTCAACCCTGAACCCTGCATCCTGAACCCTTATCGTGGGTGTTCTCATCGTCGGTTCTATCGCGTTAGACTCGGTCAAGACGCCCTTCGGCGAAGTGGAGGAGGTGCTGGGCGGGGCGGCGACCTACGCGGCGACGGCGGCGAGCCTGTTCACGGACGTGCAGTTGGTCGGCGTCGTGGGAGAAGATTTTCCGCAGGAGCATCTGGAGTTTCTGCGCGGGCGGGGCATTGACCTCAAGGGCGTGCAGGTCGCGGCGGGCAAGACTTTTCGTTGGAGTGGCTACTACGATTTTGACCTGAACGTCGCGCACACGCGGGACACGCAACTCAACGTCTTCGAGCATTTCGACCCCCGACTGCCCGAAGAGTATCAGGACGCAGAATACGTTTTCCTTGCCAACATCAACC